>WJMD01000057.1 GCA_014728125.1 Candidatus Effluviviaceae Genus V sp. | reverse complement strand
GGGCGCCAGCACGAACGAGTAGGTCCGGTCGGAGACGTTCGCCTCCAGACGGCCGGTCCTCTCCCTTTTGTAGGCCCCCATCACCGTCTCGCGAAGCCGCGGCGGGAGGTAGTGGCCGACCTCACAGCCCCACTGGTCGAGAAGCCAGTCGGTCGCTTCGTTCGCGTACAGTATTCGCCCGTCCCGCTGGACACGGATCACGGGGTTCGGGTTCTCGGCCGGGAACCGCGCGATGCTCCTGACGTTCTCCTCGGCGCGCTTCCTCTTCGTGATGTCCTTGACGAACGCCTGGATGTACTGCTTCCCATCGAGCGTGAACGAGGTCAGGCCGACCTCCGCGTCGAACGGCGTTCCGTCCGCACGGCAATGGGTCCACTCGAAGGACTGGGGCTCGCCCTCCGAGACCGCTGACAGCTTCTCGAGAGCCTTGTCCCTGGAATCCCTTCCGTCCGGCTGAGTGTCCGGCGAGAAGTGATACGGCGGTCTCCCGACGATCTCTTCCCGCGAGCAACCGAACATCTCCAGCGCCCGCTCGTTGCAGTCGATGAACACCTCACCGTTCATCACGAGAATGGCGTCGTTCGCCCGGTCGAAGAGGAGCCGGAGCCGCTGCGTCCTCTCACGGATGGCCCGCTCGTTCTCCACCTGCTCCGTCGTATCGAGGATGAAGTTGAGCGTCGCCGGACGCCCGCCCCACTCGAACCGGACGGCGTTGATGCGCACGTGACGGAGGTCGCCCTGCTTCGTCACGACGCGGAATCCGTACTGGCTCTGCGGGTTCTCGCCGTTCAGTCGTCTCGCATGCCGCTCCGCCACCATCTCCCTGTCGTCCGGATGAATGAACTCGACGAACGACATGCCGCGGATCTCCGACTCGTCGTAGCCGAGGATGTCGACGAGACGGCGATTGAAGAACTTCAGGCGCCCGTCCTGAGCGACCGTGATCGCCTCGTCCGCGTTCTCTACGACCTGTCGGTAGTGCTCCTCGGACCTGCGGAGGGCCTCCTGGGCCTTCCAGCGCTCGGTCGTGTCGGTCGTGATGAGGCCGAGGCCGTCCCCCACCGGAAAGGCCTTGACGGAGTATCGCTTTCCGGCGAGCTCGCCGGCGGGGCTCACGTCGAACGCGCAATACGGGTCGCCTGTCCTGATCACCTCGACATAGCGGTCCAGCACACCGGGCTCCGTCGAGGGCGGATAGACCTCGCGCATGTTCAGCCCGACAAGCTGGTCCCTCGCGAGACCGAGCCGCCTGCACGCCTCAGCGTTGGCGTCGACCAGATTGAGGTCGGCGTCCCACAGCGTGAACGCGTCCGTCGCGGCCTCCATGAAGAGCCGCCGCTCCGCCTCGCTCTTCCTCAGGGCATGCTCGACCGACAGGATCTCACGCATGTCGTGGAAGTCCACGAGGATGCGCGGGTGGTCATGCTCCTCTGTCTTCAGCTGTGAGACCTTGAAGCTGACCGGAATCGTCTCCCCGGTCGCCGAGACGACGTGGAGAACGTAGGGCGCCGGCGTGTCTCCCCGCGCCGTCTCCGCGAACCCGGCCAGAGCGTTCTCGACATCCTCCGGGGCGATGAAGCGTTCCGTAAGTTCTTCGACGTCGTGACCGACCACCTCTTTCTCAGCCGCGCCGAGCAGCTCGAGCATCGCCGGGTTGACGTCGAGCACGCGCCCCTCGCGCGAGACGACGACGATGCCGTCCGCCATCGCCTCCATGATGCCCGCGCGTTCAGCGAGGGCCGCGACTCTCGCCTCCTCGGCGAGCTTTCGTTCCGTCACGTCGGCCACGAAATTGAGGGTCGCCGGACGGCCGTCCCAGGTGATGCGGGTGGCGTGAACCTCGCCCCAGACGACGCGCCCGTCCTCGGTCACACTCCGGTAGGTGTAGTCCTGGAGCACATCCTCACCGGCCAGCCGGTGCTGGTAGCGCTCCTTCAGGAGCTCACGTTCCTCCGGGTGGATGAAGTCGGTGAAGGGCCGCCCGACGAGGTCGTCCGGCGTGAGGTCCAGGGACGCCGCCCCCCTCGGGTTCACGAAGGCTATGACGCCGTCCTGGATGACGATGATAGCTTCGTGCGCGTTCTCGACGACCTCGCGGTAGTGCTCCTCCGACTCCCGCAGGGCTTGCTCGATGCGCTTGAGCTCGGTGACGTCGGTCACGCTGATGAACGCCGAGCTGCTCTTGGGCTCGAGCGTGACCGTCATGATGACGTTGAGCTTCTCTCCATCGAGTGTCTGGATGATGGTCCCGGCGCGGTAGCAGTTCCTGCCGTCGGCGACGGCCCGGGCCAGCCCGCAGATGAAGTCCATCGACTCAGGGCACGCGAAGCCCGCGACCGACTCCGGGAGCTCCTCGCGGGACGGCACGGCGAAGAGCCTCAGGCTCTCCCGGTTGGCATCGAGGATGCGCATGGTGCCGCACGCCCGCATGACCGCATCCGGATGCTCGACGCAGTACGCCCCCACGTCGCCCACCCCACGGTCTCCGAGTCGCAACACCCACTCCGTGAACCCGCTGAAATCGAGTTCACATAGTGACACGGCCGCGCCTTCGAAGATGCTGCGGTACCGGGCCTCCCCCGCGCGAAGACGCTCCTCTGCCGTCTTCAGGTCGTCGATGTCAAGCGCTATCTCAGCCCGGACCAGCCGGCCGTCCGGCCATTCGATGGCCTTGTCGATGCAGCGATACCAGTGGCGGTCGTTCTCGTTCCTGAACTCCCAGACGTACGATGTCCCCGCGTTCTCTCCGAAGATCCTGTCGTTCGTGCAGAAGGGGCAGGGTCCCTCTCTACCCTGCAGTGCCTCGTAGCACTTCCGGCCGGTGATGTCACCGAAGACCTCCTTGAGCGACTGGTTGATGAACAGGATCTCGTGCGTGTCGGGGTCAGCAACGTAGACGTACTCGTCGAGTCCCTCGAAGATAGATAGAAGCTGGCGCCGCTCACGGTCGGCCCGACTCTCCATGGTCTTTCGTTCGGTGACGTCGATCAGGAAGGCACGCACGGTCGGCTCGCCGTCATCGGACACCAGCTCGGCGGTCTCCTCGAGCCACCGGACGGAACCGTCCTTGCGCCGGATCCGGTATTCGATGTGAAGCGGGACGTCCTCACCTCGGACGAGGCGGGAGTGGTAGTCGAGCACCGATGCCGTGTCGTCGGCCAGAAGAACCCGCTCGGCGAGCTCCCCGGCGTTCATCGCGGCCAGTTCGTCGTAGGTGTACCCGGTGAGGGAGGCCAGGGCGCCGCTGGCGTGAACGAGGTCGGTTCCGTCGATGACAGCGATCGCCACCCCGGAACGTTCGAGCGCCCTCGAGCAGAACGCGGTCGGCTCGCGACCACACGGAGCCCGCTTCCCTGGATCCGAGGCACGGCCGTCGCCGGCCGCCTCGTGTCCTGAGCTGTCGATGCGGCCGTCGTCCATTCCGTGCCTCCGTCGTTTCAGCGCATCACGGTTCGACCGTGATCGCTTTGAACTCAGGGTCGTCGTACAGGGGCTCGAAGTCCGGATCCTCCGTCGCCCTGGGTCCGAGCGACGGCTCCTTCGAGACGGCGGTCCTCAGGTTCTCGAGAGCCTCCTCACGCATCCCGGCCCGCGAGTAGTAGCAGGCCAGGTGGTAGTAGGGTGCCCCCTTCTCCGGAGTCAGCGCGACGGCTTCGCGCCCGAGTCTGACCGCCTCGTCGTACGCCTCGAGCTCCACCAGCCGGTAGCCCTCGATGATGAGCGCCTGTTCCTTCCAGAGGTCGACCAGCCGTCTGAGCTCCGCGATCGGCTCCTCGTGATCGTCGACCCTCAGATCGCAGTACCGATCGCCGAAGCCTCCGTAGCCTGCGCCCTTCCGCTCAACGATGATCGCCGCCGACTGCACCCCCCGGGAATCGCCTCCGGCCGCCTGCGCCGCCTCGAGGCAGCGCATGAGACGCTCGACGAGCATCGTGCCGTTCGTCGCCTCGAACGTCTCCGCGAGCGAGTCCACGGTCGCACCGCTCACGAGGATGTTCCCCTGCGCCGCGTAGTTCGGACCCGTCCGGTGGCCCGCCCAGTCCATGCACTCGGAACCGGTGAACGACGCGGAGTGGCCCTCGGCGTCCACGATCCCGACCTGCCGGCGCTCCCGGTCATCGTCTCCGGCGAGGAGTTCCTCGAGCGTCTCCTCGACCGACATGCCGCTCTCAAGCAGCGCCAGACCGCGAGGCCCGAAGGTCGTGTTCCCGAACGCCTGCGTGGCGACGGCTCCGACCTCCGCCCTCGCCCAGGGAACGACGGCGCCGACGGCGAAGAACTTCGACTGCACGGCGACGCCGATGTCACCCGTCGACGGGTCGTATCCGACGATGGAGTAGGTCGCCACGGGCTCGGCCGCGCGGCTCAGGTGCCACGCGGGAAGCAGAAACAGCGACGTAAGGACCACTCCCGAGAGCACCTGTCGTCCCAGTCCATTGCAAAGAGCTGGCCAGAATCCTCGTTCACTCATCGCTATTCCTCCCTTGTGCCTGGACGCCGCATCGTCGCCCGTCGGGGACTGCTCCCATGGATCTTCGTATCCTGGAAGCCCCCTAGCGGTGGGGCCTCTCGTCGTCCTCCGCACTGAGGAAGCGTTCAGCCTCCTCGGCGGCCACCTCGAACCACGCCACGGCCTCCTCGAGACGCTCGTCGAGCTCACCGATATCGCCGACGAAGAAGAGCCGTTCAAGGCGTTTCACAACGTCGTGCGGGAAGTCGTAGTAGAGATAGCGCGTGTGGAACCTGTGCTGCGCCGGCGTGTAGCGCATGCGCAGAACCTCGATGAGCGGCCGGAGCGTCGTCCCGTGGAAGTAGCTGACGGCCTCGATGCCGTTCCCCCGCCGGAGTTCCTTCTCAACCATGACCCTGCCGAAGAGGCCGAACACCGTCCGCAGCGTCCCGAGACGGCGCCTGAGCGCTTCACGGTGCGCAGTCACGTCGAACGAGGCGGGCCTCGCGACACCGGTCTTGTCGAAGTGGACCTCGGGACTCCCGTGCATCTCAGGCTCGAGGAACTTATCGTCGGAGGAACGCTTGATGACGCAGAGATCAATCAGATGGAACGGGCTGGCCTCGCGGAGCTTCCAGAAGACCTGCGAGTGACCGTGCCATGCGGGCTCGGGCATGCGGAAGGCAAGCTCGATGGACGCGACCTCGTCGAGAGCCTCACGCGCCGTCTCGAAGGTCTCCTCGACCTTCTCGTCGTCGCACACGACCTGCAGGTCCAGATCGGACCATTCGTCGACGCGGCCGTGCGCCGCCGCGCCTCCCTCCCACATCGCATCGACGAACTCGAGCGGCTCGAGACGGTCGATGAGAGCGTCGACGATGCGCTCCCTGCCGATGTTCCCCTCTGTCATGGCAGCTCCCTCCGGTGGGTTCGTCAGACGTCCTCGACAGCTGGACGCGGGGCTCCCGGCCCGTGTCCGACCGTCGGACGCCTCATCCTGTCTACCTCGGTAGCGTTCTCACCCCGTCCGGGCTCCCGACGACTACAGCGTCGGCCATCCCGAGAAAAAGGCCGTGCTCCATCACCCCGGGAACCTCCCGGAGCACGCCGGCCAGGGCCTCCGGGTCGTCGATCGGACCGAACTCGCAGTCGAGGATCCAGTTCCCCTGGTCCGTCACGAAGGGCTCGGCGCCGCCCCGGAGCGCCGGCCGACCTCCGAGCGCCCGCACCTGCGTCGAGACGAACGACCTCGCGAACGGCAGCACCTCGACGGGCAGCGGCGCGCGCTCTCCCAGCCGGTCGACGTGCTTCGAATCGTCCACAATGACGATGAACCGCTCCGATGCCCCGGCGAGGATCTTCTCACGCAGAAGCGCTCCGCCCAGACCCTTGATAAGCTCGAGCCGATCGGTGAACTCGTCGGCGCCGTCGATGGTCACGTCGAGTCGCGGAATGCCGTCAAGCGTATCGAGCGTGAGGCCGCGCGAGCGCGCGACGTGCTCCGTCTGACGAGACGACGGGATGAAGACACACGAGGCGAGGTCGCCCGATGCGACGCGATGCGCGATGAGCTCGATGAAGTGGGCGACCGTGGAGCCCGATCCGAGTCCCACTCTGCCGCCGTCCTCGACGAACTCGAGCGCTGCCCGGGCGGCGGACTCCTTGAGGCTCTCGGCGTCGGTTGTTCGCTCCGTCATCCGATGCGCCCTCCCTTGCGGACGCTCGTTCGATCCGACGCTCGATCTGCCGGATCTGCCTCGACATGTCGTTCAAACGGTACTCGATCGAGTTGAGGATCCAGAACCGGAAGTGCCCGCTGTGGGTCTGCTTGCGGATCATCCAGAGGATCCTGACAGAGACGGGAAGCACGCCCAACTCGGTCGAGAAGAGCGGAGGGATGGGTACGTTCCAGTTCAGGACGTGCCGGGCGATGTCGAGAGATCGAGTGCCTCGGTGTCGTGGATCTGCCCTGTCGTGCCGTCGGCCACGTGCCTGTGCCTCCCGTTACCAGAACCTCTCGAACCGCTCCTTCTTCGCCTTGCAGATCGGACAGACCTCCGGTGCCTCGTCGCGAGCGCACAGATAGCCGCACACGCGGCAGCGCCAGACGGGCGTCGTGGTCTTCGCTCCGGATCCGGGGCCCGACCGCCGGCTGCGGTGCTGCGCCCGCTCTTCGCGGGAAGGCCTGCGTTCCGGTATCGACCGCAGCTCGCGCTCACCCTCGAGAACGTCCCCGCTGACATAGAGCGCGCAGTAGCACGTCCCGTACTCGGCCAGGTCCGGGTCACGGTAGTCGCACGGGCAGATGATGTCCAGGTCTTCCTTCTTCTCACCGTCCGCCAGTCGGCACGGGCACGACTGGTAGCCGTAGCGTCTTCTGTTCTGGAGGAGACCGTGGACGAGGCCGCGGACGAATCCGCGGTCGGGGTTCAGGTGGTATCCGCCCTCCTCGGCCTCCCGGTCGAGCTTCTCATGGAGCTCCTCGACCATCGCATCGGAGATCGTCTCCTGCTCGCTCATAGCCCCAGCTTCTCCTTGATGGTGTCCGGCTCAAAGCCCACGACCGGCTCATCGTCGATGACGACCGTCGGGAAGTTCACCCCCGGGTTCCACTTCTTCACTTCCTCGATCGCGCGTGCGCGTTCCTCTCCCTGGAGGAGGTCGACGTACGTGAAATCGAACGCCACGTCGTTGTCCTCGAGGAACTGACGCGTCTTCTTGCACCAGATGCACGTCGACAGCCCGAAGAACCTGCATGTGTGTTCGCTGTTCGAGCCCTCGACCCTGCCGGTCGCCTCGCTCATATGTGCCTCCCGTTGGTGGTCTTGTCCGCTGCGGCAGGTGTGCTCACCGCAGCCTGTAGGTCGATACGCTGATGGGACTCCCGTCCGCAGCGGGCCTGACCCTCAGAATCAGGCCGCTGCTCTCCGGCATTTCGTCGAGCAGCCGCTGCGTGAGCGGTCCGAGATCGAACACGGCGCGCCCGGTGGAGCGCCCCTCGCAGCCGGACTCACCGTCGGCGACGACGAACAGCTCACACGCCGGCGGGTCGGTTGCATCGAACACGGCCGTCGAGAAGGCGTCGATCCGGCCGACCGAGCACGCCCCCGGCGCCTCGATCTCGACGGCCAGACGCCCCCGCTCGACCCGCGCTGCCGTGACGAAGAGCGCGAGCGTCCCGCTCTCCGGCGGCCCGCCGATCGTCACCGGCCGTCCCGGATCCGCGGGCGGCGGCACGCGGCACGTCATAGCGCCGCATCCGCCGACGGCGACCGCGGCCGCGAGTCCGATGCAGACGACCAGCGTCCGCAGTACGATCCGTTTCCTGTTGCGCTTCACGTGCTCCCCCCACTGTCGATAGGCACGTTGCCCGAGAGCCCACCTGTCTTGTTGGGATGCCTGGAACAGCAGGCTGATTCGCCCCCCGTCAGGCGGCACCGGCTCCGCCGGAAAGGCCGGGCTCCACGGGTGTCGCCGGACCGCGCCCTGTGCGCTGGATGATGAGCCCGGCGACGATGAGCGCCAGGCCCGCCGGCGTCGACGCCAGAATCGGTTCCCCGACGACCGACCTGATGAACAGCAGCGACACAAACGGGGAGAGGAAGATGAGATACCCGACGCGTGACGCATTCTCCGACAGTCTGAGCGCTTTCAGCCAGAAGACGAAGCTGACGCCCATCTCGACGACCCCGACATAGAGTGCCCCAAGCAGCGCCGGTCCTCCGGGCGCCGTGATGCCGCCGATCGCCGCCGCGACGGCGACGAACGGGAGGCCCATCAGGAAGCAGAGAAAGAGCGATACGGTCGCATCCCGCTCGTCTCGGGTGTTCCCGATCCAGTAGAACGCCCAGATGATCGTGCTGCCCAGGGCCAGCGCGACACCGACGGGCTCGGCAACCCCGAATCCCGAAAGGTCGCCGCGCGTCGCCAGCACGACGACGCCCGAGTACGCCACCAGTCCCGCGATGACGTCGCGGCGCGACAGTCTCTGTCCGAGAAGCGGCACCGAGAGATAGGCCAGCGTCAGCGCCCACGTGTAGTTGAGCGGCTGAGCGAGCTGGGCCGGCAGCCGATCGTAGGCTTCGAAGAGGACGACGTAGTAGAGGAACGGGTTCAGGAGCCCCAGGAGCAGCGAACGTCTGTACTGGGCGGCCGTGCACCGGAACGCGCGCCGGAGCTTACCCCGGGCGGCCAGAATGCCCCCGAGGACGAGCACCGAGACGACGGTCGACCACAGCAGGAGCTCGAGCGGACTCTGGTATCGAAGAGCGATCTTGAACGCCGAGGCCACGGTCGACCACATGAGCACGGTCGCACCGGCATAGACATACGCGCGTCCCTGGTCGCTCATGTGCCTCCGTCAGGCCGGACGCCGGGGCCTCAGCCGTCGAGCGCCCGCACCACCTCGATGACCCTCTCGTTGCCTTCGTCGCTCAGTCCGAGACCGCCGAGTTCCGAGCGCAGCAACTCCAGCGAACCGCATCCGTAGAGGTAGCCGTTGAGTTTCGAGGCCGCGGTCGAGTGGATGAACTCCCGCTCCTTGTCGAAGTAGTGCATGAGGTCTCTCAGAACGACTTCCTCCCGCCGCAGGCGGTACTTCTGGTGATAGTCCTCGGCGTATGTGAAGCTCCTGAGCGGGAGCACGCGCGTCAGGACTTCCCGTCCGAGCTCGTCCTCGAGTTGCTCCTTCGACACCTCAGCGAGCTTCCTCTGCTCGTCGGAGTCATAGAAGACGGCCGCCATGTACTGTCGCGACCACGAACGCCGCGTGGGCGCGTGGCCTCTCCAGAAGACCTCCAGGAGCTCCTGGTACGACACCATCCGCGGGTCGTAGTCGAGCTGGACGGTCTCCGTGTGGTCTCCCATGCTCCGATACGTCGGACTCGCCGTCTCACCTCCGGCGTAGCCCACTCTCGTTCTGACGACGCCTGGAACGCACCCGAACCGGGCCTCGGCGCCCCAGAATCATCCGAACGCGAACGCCGCGGTCTCAACGATCCCGGGCGCCGCTGCATCGATCGGGGGAACGTCCGTCCGTGTCGCGTGTGCTGGACCGTCAACCGACACTGCGTCTTCTCCCACCGTTGCCGAGGTCCCGGCCGCGACCAGACCTACGATCGTAAGAACGACGAATGACGCCGTTCGTACCCGGCCGCCCGGATACGCGATCACGAGGCGCCCCCGCGCCGCCGGCGCTCCTTCTCCACGATCTCCTCGATCTTCCTCTCCTGCCATGACTCGCCGAACATACCGCCCCCGAACGTACCGACGGCATGGGCGACGAGACCGATGCCCCATCCGAAGAGTGGCCACACGAACCAGTAGTAGCCCGGTGAGGTCATCACGTTGATGATGAAGAGTCCCAGGTTCACGAGGAGATAGGTCACGAGATGGACATAGAATCCCTTGATCTCCTCAACACGTTGCCGGGCGCGTTCGTAGAGCTCCCTGTCGTCCACGTGTCCTCCTCTCAGGCCGCTTCGGTCTCTCCGACCGACATCTTCATGAACTGCACCCGCTCGATGGCCTCTCCCTGTCCGCTCGCCGATCGGCTCATCCGGCCCTTGAACGTGCCGATCACGGCGACCTCGTGAGCGTCCATCCAGCGTTCGACCTCTTTCAGGGTCGGCGCAATACGCTCGACCCCGCCCTTGTAGAGCGCCGAGCACATCTGAACGGCCGAGGCGCCGGCGAGGATCGCTCGGACGACGCCGCTCCCGTCGTGGACCCCCGTGCTCGCCGACAGATCGCAGCGCACGAGGCCCGAGAGGATGGAGATCCACCTGAGCGGTACGAGCAGCTCCTCGGGACCGCTCAGGTAGGGTCCGGGAACGACCTTCATCGAGTCGATATCGAAGTCGATTCGCGCGAACCGGTTGAAGAGGACCAGCGCGTCGGCCCCCGCGCCCGCGAGGTCGACGGCCATGCGCGCGAGGCCGGAAAACGAGCTCCCGATCTTGAGGGAGACAGGCACCTTCGCGACCCGTTGCACGTCGGAGAGGATGTCGATGTAGACCTGCTCGTAGTCCCGCCCGTCGCGCGTCGGGTCGGACGGCAGCACGTACACGTTCAGCTCGACGGCATCAGCGCCGGCCGCCTGGACCCTGTCCACGAACTCGACCCAGCCGCCCGGCGAGACGCAGTGCACACTGGCGATGACCGGGATGTCGACCGCTTCGTTCGACTCGCGAACGAGCCGGATGTAGTGGTCGACGGCGTTCTCGCGCCCGTACCGTGTGATGTAATCGGCGGCCTCGGCATGCTGGAACTCAAGCTCGCTGCCGGCGTCCTTGAGGTCCTCGAGCTGCGCGAGGATCTGCTCCTCGAAGATCGACTTGAGCACGACGGCGCCCGCGCCTGCGTCCTCGCACTTTCTGACGCCGTCGGCCGAGTCCGTAAGGCCCGAGCTCCCGACGATGATCGGGTTCCTGAGCGTGAGGCCCATGTAGGTTGTCGTGAGATCTGCCATGCACTCCTCCAGAGCATGTCCCGGCGCACGCTACCAGCGGTGCGGCGTCAGCCTAACGGCGGCCCCGCCACCGGGCGCCAGCCGCAGCGTCAACTCGTCGTCCGATGTGAGCGTCCTCGACTCGATGGCGTAGGACGCCGGCCCGTCTCTCCAGTGAGCGTCCTCCCCGTCGACGTAGAGCGTCCCTTCGTACGTTCTCCTGGGGTCGAGGAAGTCAAGAGAGACGGTCACGGTCCTGCCCGTCTCGTCCGTTACGGCACCGATGTACCAGTCGAGGTTGTCTCGCCTCACGAAGACGCAGTAGTCGCCGACCGCGGCCTCGGGGACCCGCGTCTCGTCCCAGGTCACGGGAACCCGCTCGATGAATGCGAAGACGGGATGCTCCTCGTAGTTCTCGATGAGGTCGGCCGCCATCTGCAGTGGGCTTTCGAGCACGACGTAGAGCGCCAGCTGTTTGGCCAGCGTGCTCTTCACGCTGTTCTCGGGGCGGTTCTGCTCCTCGAAGAACATGTCGAAGATGCCCGGCGTGTAGTCCAGCGGCCCCGCGAGCATCCGGGTGAACGGCAGGATGGTCGTGTGCTCGGGCGGGTTCCCCTCGCTCCAGGCGTTGTACTCCATCCCTCGGACGCCCTCCCGCGTCATCATGTGGGGCCACGTTCTCCGAAGCCCGGTCGGCTTGATCGGTTCGTGCACATCGAGCATGATGCGGTGGCGCGCGGCCGCCTCGACGACCCTGCGGTAGTGCTGGACCATCCACTGCCCGTGGTGATGAAGCCCCGACGGGACGATCGGCCCCGCGTAGCCTGTCTTCACGGCGGGGACGCCGAGCGAAGCGTACAACCCGAGCGCGTCGTCGAGCACGTTCTCGTACGAACGGGCGTCGCCGCCGGTCTCGTGATGACCGATGATGGAGACGTCCCGTTCGCGCGCGTAGGCGACTACCTCCTCGAGGTCGAAATCGTCGTAAGGCGTCACGTAGTCGAAGGCGCCCTCCTGACCCCAGCGGTCCCAGCCGGTGTTCCATCCCTCGATGAGCACGCCGGGGATGTCGTGCCGCGCCGCGAAGTCGATGTAGCGCTTTGCATTCTCCGTGGTCGCACCGTGGGTCGCACCCTCGTGCCAGGAGTACTTCCCGATGTGCATGCCCCACCAGATCCCGATGTACGTCATGGGGCGGATCCAGGACGTGTCGTCCAGGGCGCACGGTTCGTTGAGGTTCGCAATGAGCTGCGACTCGACCAGCCCGCCGGGGGTCTCCGCGATCTGGATCGTCCTCCACGGGGTCCGGCACGGGGCCTCGGCCAGCACCTTGACGCCGTCCGGCCACGGGACGAGAGCGCTCCGGAGGGCGAGTCCGGTCCCGTCGGCCGGCACGAGCGTCATGCCGGAGTAGTCGGTCAGGTCGGCCTCGTGCAGGCTGACGTGCAGTCCGTCGGCGAAGCGCATCGTGATTGGTGTGTTCGCCGCCTCGAGTCGAGACAGCGGCGTCTTGCGATAGAGATGCTCGTAGCTGTCGAAGTCCTGCACGGTCCACCAGACCGTGTGGTCGCCGCCGAAACGGAAGGTCGACCGCTCCTCCATGATCTCGAAGGGCCCGCGGCCTCCGCCTTCGGGAAAGCGATAGCGGAACGCCGCCCCATCGTCGTACGCACGGAAGACGATGTCGAGCGTTCGACCGCGACCAGCCGTCTCGCGGAGCGTCACATCGAGTTCATTGTAGTGGTTCCTGACCCGCTCGAATGCACCCCAGACGGGCTTCCATGTTCCGTCGTGTGACCGGCGGTCGGTCGACACGAGTTCGAACGGTCCGTCGAACGGCCCGTCGCCCAGCACGAAACCGAGCTCCGACGGCAGGACGACCGGCCGCCCCCTGTGTGTGACCGCGTAGAACGGCCGCCCATCCTCCAGATGGAAGGCGACGGTGACGGTACCGGACGGCGATGTCAGGTTCTCCGGGCTCTCGAGCGCCCGGGTCCCGGATGCTCCAAGCATCATCAGTCCCCCGAGGAGCAGGAGAAGTGTGCTCCGCATTGTCAGCCCTCCGTCGACCAGCGGGGATCGTCGAAGCGCTGGATCTCGACGAGGTAGCCGTTCGGGTCGCGCGCGAAGAGATGGTAGATCCGGTACTCCTCGTTCGACTGGGGCTCCTTCTCGACGGAAACGCCCGCCTCGGTGAGCCTCTCGTACCACGCATCGACCTCGTCCGTCACGAACGTCAGGACGATGCCCCGCGTGTCCGCGGGCTCGTCCTTCAGACAGAACCCGACGTGGCAGGACGGCGAGAGCCGGTAGATGCGGCACTGGCCCTGGTCGAGAACGAGCCTGAGGCCCAACAACCCTTCGTAGAAGGCCGACGTGGCCTCGAGGTCGGTCGTTGCACAGAACGTGATGCCCGCGTCGAACCCCTGCTCGCTCATATTCCCTCCCCGAATCGCTCGTCGATCCAGCCCATGATCTCGTCGCGGACCCTTCGGAAGACGTCGAGGCGCTCATCCCTGCTGCCCTCGGCCGCCGCGGGGTCCTCGAATCCCCTGTGCTCCCTGGTGCCGCCCCCGGGAAAGAAGGGACACGATTCGCGTGCCTGGTCGCAGAGCGTCACGACGACGTCGATGTCAGCGTCGAGGAACTCGTCGACCGACTTCGAACGCTGCGACGAGATGTCGACCCCCGACTCGCGCATGGCCTCGACGGCGAGGGGCCGCACGGTTCCGGGCTCGGTACCGCCGCTCAGCGCTTCATAGCGGTCACCGTAGCGGGTCCGAAGGTAGCCTTCCGCCATCTGCGACCGCGCGGCGTTGCCGGTGCACACGAACAGCACACGTTTCATCTCCCCCCCTTCTACCACGCCAGCTCGATCTGCCCCTCGAGAAACAGCACGGCTCGTCCGCCGATGCCGACCCTGTCCCCTCTCGCGCTGCATCTGAGCTCGCCGCCGCGCTCCGAGAGCTGGCGCGCGATGAGGTCCGACTTGCCGAGACGTTCGCTCCAGAACGGGATCAGCGTCGTGTGCGTCGAGCCCGTCACCGGATCCTCCGGGACCCCGATGCCGGGAGCGAAGAACCTCGAGACGAAGTCGATCTCCTCGCCGGGCGCGGTGACGATCGCGCCGTGGACGGGAAGCGCCGCCAGCCGCTGCATGTCCGGGACGATGGCCCTGATGTCGCGTTCACTTTCATAGACCGCCATCGGATAACGCCCCCCGAGAAGGGCCGTCGGAGTCCGTCCGAGCGCCTCGACGAGCCCGGGAACCTCGGTCTCGTCCTGCGGCGGACGCGCCGGGAAGTCCAGCGTGAAGACATCGCCGTTCCTGACCACCTCGAGTTCGCCGCTCAATGTCTGAAACGTCACGTGATCGGCCTCGTTGTCGAGGATGTCGATGAGCACGAACGCCGTCGCCAGCGTCGCGTGTCCGCAGAGCTCGATCTCGGTGGAGGGCGTGAACCACCTCAGATGGAGTTCGGCTCCCTCAGGCCGAACGTACGCGGTCTCAGAGAGGTTGTTCTCCTTCGCCACGGACAGAAGCAGGCCGTCGGCGGGCCAGTCGTCGCCCCGGTGCAGCACGACGACCGCCGCCGGATTGCCCTTGAAGCGCTCGCTCGCGAACGCGTCCACCTGGTAGATCGCACGCTTCACAACGCCGCCTCCTCGTGTTCCGGGTCGCGCAGTCGGAACGACTCGCGTCGACGCCAGCATTCCCCCCGGCTTTCCATCAGACAGAGGTGGCCGGCGTAGGCGTTAATGGGCAGATGAGGTTCGGCCTCACGCGTGAACCGGCCCGCGATGGTGTCCAGCTTCCGTTTATCGTCCGCATGAGCCACCGTCAGATGCGGTACGAACGTCCTGTGCTCACCCTCATACATGCTGAGCGTCGGGAAGGCCGTCGCGGTCGCCTGAGAGAGTCTCTCAAACGGCTCTCTCGGCTCCGGCGTCATGAAAAGTACACCCGGGAACCGCTCGACTCCCGTCAGGCTGAACGAGAACGCGTCGTGGTCCTGCGCAATTCGCTCGAGCGCAGCGAGGACCTCACCGTCGATCTCGTCCGGCTCGAAGAACGGGTAGAAGACCGTCACGTGGGCCGGCATGCCGAGCGCCGCGACCGGGTCGTGCCGTTCGCGATACGGCTGCACCAGCGTCTCAGCCTGCGGTACGAAGATCACCAGACCGGTCTCGGCTCCGGCCGGGACGACGCCCAGGGGTCTGGGAACCGACGGGCTCACCGGCGACCTCCGTTCTCCGACCGGTCTCGCTCCAGCTCGACGCCCAGACCGTCCGCTGTCCTGTTGACGAAGGCGAAGTACGCGGCAAGCACGCAGATGTCGTGCACGGCGCGGTCGGTGAAACCGGCTTCCCGCAGTCTGTCGACGTCCTCGCGTCTCACCCGCTGGGGCTCCAGCGTAAGAAGCGCCACGTACCGGAGCATCGCCGCCGCGTCCTCCGGCAGCGCCATGGTTCGAGGTTCATCGGCGAGACGCGCTGCCAGGTCGTCGGCCTCCTGCGCCTCCCACCCCTCACGTTCGAGCTCTCGACGGAGCGCCGCCCCGTGATGCTCCAGTCAGTAGAGGCAGCCGTTCATCGAGGAGACCGCGACGGCGATCATCTCCCGGCGCGAGCGCGGAAGCGGTCCCTCGCCGAACGCGATCGCACGGTAGAGCGCGACGTGCGCATCGAGGACCCTAGGGCTGCACGCGTGCACGGCAAGGACGCTCGACCTCGCCAGCCGCTCTTGCTCATCCGAGAGCGGTTCGGTGCCGTCGCACTTGATGAAGGACACTCGGACCTCCGTGGGTCAGATGACCAGAACAACGGACGGATGGCTGCGCAGAGCCTCGTAGAATGCGAGCCGCTCTGATTCGCTTTCGACGCGCACGACCAGTTTCAGTGAGACATACCGCCCGGTCCTGCTGGCGTTCGACAGGGTCGAGTTCACAGGGCGGTCCCCGAACACCGAGCCGGCCGCCCGCTTGAGCGCCTCCAGGTCGGCGCCGATGACGCGGTACGACCAGCTGCACGGGTACGTCATTCGGGCGCGCATGGTCTCGGGCAGTCTCTTCACATCAGGCTCCGACAGTTAACCACCAGTCAGGAACACGGTCAAGGTGCTGACGCTGCAGGACCCCGCCATCCGTATGTCTCGAGGTCGATCCTGCCGCGCTCGTCGAACGACACGCCCTCCGCCTCGAGCAACGCCCGCTGCTCCTCGCGGCCGCGCCCGGGCGGGAGACTGATCTCCCCGCGGGCGTTGACGACGCGGTGCCAGGGCACGCCCGAACCGGGTTCGAGGGCGGCCATCGCGTAGCCGACCATCCGGGGCGAGACGCCGCCGGTGATCTCGGCTATCTGGCCGTAGCTGGCGACCCTTCCCGGCGGGACGAGTTCGGTCGTCCGCCGGATCCGCTCGTGCGCTCCTCCGCGGTGTGTCGCTCTCCCGGCCGGGACGCTCATTCCCCCGACTCCGGGGCCGGGTCCTCCTGAACGGCGATCTCCCGGAAGAGATGCCAGGAGCCCTTGGCGTCGGTGGCGCTTCTCGGTGCGCGGTCGTAGTAGATCTCGAAGGCCCGGCCGGCACCGGTCACGACGCGATAGTAGTCCCTCCCGACGCCGCGCGACCCGCGCAGGCGGGCCCTCTCCGCATGCTCCGGCCGCATGTTGGACGCCATCCTGCCGCGGCGTGTGTAGTCGTGCCACTCCGCCAGCAGACGGATCACCGTGTAGCGCTTCCCCCTCCAGACGAAGGCGGCCGGAAGGCCGGGCTTCTTCTCGAGCGCGGGCTCCGCGTCGAACTCCACCGCGATCTCCTCTGCGATGAAGCGGAGAGAGCGGACCCCGTCGTCGGTCGGCCTCACGGTCCCTCCCCCGGCCCGAATGCCGCCAGTCTGAGGTCCGCGAAGAGCGTCGACAGGTCGCCGACGCTGTAGTGGGCGTTGAGCCCGCTGGGATTGGGAAGGAGCCACAGGGGCACGCCGCCGACCGTCTCTGGCCGGAGTCCGAGCTCCGCCTCGCGCCGTCCGAACGCTATCCTGTAGGCTCCGATGCCGAGCATCGCAACGTACCGGGGTCCGTAGCGACGGGCCTTGACGGTCAGCGCGCCCAGTCCGCCCCGGAGCTCGGCCGGCGTCAGTTCCTCGGCCCTGGCGGTCGCTCTCCCGACGAGGTTCGTGATGCCGATCCCGTGCTCGAGGAGCGTCCGTTCGTCGAACGGGGACACCTCTCCGCGCGTCAGTCCGGAGCCGGCGAGCGCCTTCCAGAAGCGGTTCCCCGGGCGCGCGAAATGGTGCCCGACAGCCCCGGAATAGAGTCCGGGGTTGATGCCGCAGAAGAGGATCCTGAGCCCCGGCGCAATGACGTCCGGGACCCTTGCGCCCTCAGCCGCAAGCACCTCATCACGACTCGGGCGTCTCGGCACGTCGGTCATTCAGTTGCTCCCCGTCTCCGTCCACTTCCGCCGACCACCGCCAGACGCCGTCGGCGCACCGCACGGGACCCCCACGATGTTCGCTGGAGAACCCTGAGAGCTCCAGCGACCGGTCCGTCGGGCGCGGCGGCCTGTCACGGTGCCGGCTCCACGGAAGGCACAGCCGGACGCAGCCGCACGGCGTGTCGCCCACGGAGCCCGGGAACACCGCCGCGGGGGTGAACCCGCACCGGTCGTAGAACCGGCGTGCCGAAAGATTGCCGGCGACGCAGAGGACGAAGCCGTCCCGGCCGATGAGCGGCACGACCAGCTCAACGAGCGACCGCCCGACGCCTCTCCCGACGTGGTCCGGGTCGACGTAGAGCCAGGAGAGCTCCGGTCCCTCGGCCGTCACGAAACCGACCACGCGACCACCGGACTCGGCAACGAAGGTCCGCCCCTCGAAGAACCTGTCCTCCTCGGCGATGTCGGCCATCGTGCTCCAGCGGACCCCGGGACCGAGCGAGCCGAGTTCGACCGGTCGAGCGCTGTCGTGGATGGCGCAGACCGCCTCCCAGTCGCTGTCCGCGTACTCGCGCAGTTCGAGGTCCAGCGACGCATCGGCTGCCGGGACGACGGTGAAGTAGTACGCCACGAACTCCGTATCGGGTCCGGGATCCTCGAGGTACCCCACATGGTCTTCCCTGAACTCGTCGACGCTCCGGTTCCCCTCGCCGCGCCAGAGACGCTCAGGTATATCGTCCCAGCGTGCGAGCTCCATCCCGAGGACGCGGACCGTCGTTCTGCGTGCCCCGTTCATGTCGAAGACATCGTACGCCTCGCCAACGAACAGCGGGTCGTCGAACACATCCTCAATGAGATCGACCTCACCGAGACGGCAGATGCTGGCGGTCTTGGTACCCCGGACGATCTGGTCGACGAGGTCGTCCGACACGAACCGGAGACGTCTGCGCCGCCTCGGCCGGTCCTCCGTCACACGCGCGTCGGGCGCGAGCGTTTTCTCGAAGAGAAGCACCTCGCGCTCGCGCGTGTCCGACGCGTACGGTGTGCGTTCTCCCGTCCGGCGGAACCCCATGCGTTCCCAGAACGCGGCAGCGTCGTTGTCCTCGAGCACGCCGAGCCGCAGCCGCTCCGTGCCCCATGCCCGAAGCAGTTTCTCCGCCGTTTCATGCGCTCTCCGGCCGAGGCCTCTGCCTCTCAAGCTCTCCGGTATGACAAGGAGACCGAGGAAGTCGGTCCCGGGCCCCGGGTAGTCACGAAGGAGGTCAAGACAGCCGACGGGCTTCGTGCCGTACCGGAGGACAAAGACCCACTTGTCCGCCCGGCTGACCCCGGCCGGGATGAGATCCCAGAGGTCGCGTGCCTCCCGCCCCGTCGGACCGGCTCCCGTTGTCAGACGAACGTAGTCCGGCGCACCGTCGAAGATGCGCTGGAGCTCAACCAGCCCGTCCGTCAGCGCCGCGACACGCTCGAGACGCAGCACGCGCTTTTCCTGCCCCATGTCGCTCTCCCTCGATCTGGATGCCGCCAGACTACCACACGTCGGACACGGCCCCAAACAAGACCGGACCGGGGCCTTCAGGCCCCGGTCCTCACAGATCCGATGATCACCCGATTCAGCGGAGCCGCCCTACGGGCGCCGCCGCCCCGTCGCGCCCAGCACGATCGCGAGAAGCACGATCGATCCGACGACCGCGACGAGAAAGCTCCTCAGATTGAAGGCGAACGAGAAACCCGTGCCCGTCACGAGCTCCATGATGAGCCCGCCGATGAAGGCGCCGACGATGCCGACGATCACCGTCAGGCAGCAGCCCTGCCGCGCTCCCATGATGAGGCCCGCCACCCAGCCTGCGAGCGCGCCGAAGATGATCCAGGACAGCAGTCCCATGGTGACTTTTCCTCGCGTGGAGGGTGAACGTGCCCGCTAAAGAAGACCCAACGATACTATGGCATTCATGCGCACCGGTCAAGAGCGTGTCGAACGACCGCCATCTCACCCCCGCGGCGGAGCGAAGTGTGCGAGCCACGCCTTCATCCTGTCGCCCGGGACCAGCCCGTTGAGCGTCTCGGGATAGGCGAACGCGCCCTCGTAGACCGGACAGGTGCAGTCGTCAAGCGTCCGGGCGCGGCGGAGGCGGGGAACGCCCGGGTGAAAGTGCAGCGGATAGCTGTATCCGGGCGGGAGGTGGATGACACGGTCGGAGCCCGGCTCCCGGGAAACGAGTGCCGAGAGGATCGCCTGGTGCAGAAAGATGCGATGCAGGTCGTCCGCGCACGGCCCCTGCTGCAGGGACCGGTCCCCAATGGCGGTCCGGAAGAGCTTGAGCCACCGCGCCAGGAGACCGAGGCCCGGATCGACAGCGAACAGGTGGCTGTTGAAATACGGACGGATCTCCCTGTCATCGACGAGCGACCTGACCGTCGCAGCAGCGGGATCGGCGCCCACAAGACCGTAGACGCTCTTCCAGAACGCGTCGGGCGGAGCCTCCGCAGGAGACCCTATGTTCCGGATGTGAACCGCCCGGAACGCGGCGGCGACCTCTCCGTCGAGAGTTAGAAGGTCCGGCTCATTGACGACGAGGCACTGGGGCGCCATCCAGACCAGCGACCGGTACCGCCCGCGTGCGATCGACTCGACCTGGGCGCAGGCCGCCGTCTTCCGGCCGAACGGATACCGGACGACCTCAGCATCGGCCTCGAGTTCGACCGCCAAGAGGTTCCCCGGCCCGGACGCCTCCAGCGACCCGAGGCTGTCGGACATCGACCGGGGCTTCGTACCCGGCGGGTGCAGGACGCAGACGTCGCTTCCGGACAACCGGCCACCGAAGTCTCTGAGACTCCGGATCAGCAGCGCGGCGGAGTCCGCCTCGTCGCTGTCGTTCACCAGGATGCAGAACACGACGCGGTCGCTGGAACAGCGCGCGGATCGCACGCTACGGTCGCTCATCTTCACCGTAGAACCACATGATGTGGCGGCAGTTCCCACAGATGTAGCACTGCCCACGTGGATTCACGAAGTCGAGATCGAGGAAGCTCATCAGGCGCGTGTTGAGCTGTGCCTCACGGACCCAGAACCGCTCGTGACCGCACACCGGACACGCCAGCGCGCATCCCGCACGGGTTCTCGGTTCCGCCTTCTTGTCACTGCCCACGGCCTCGGTCCCTTCTAGGAGACTCCTCGGTCCTCACGTCTCCCTCGTCGCCCTGCCCACTCGTCGAAGCCGATCTCGTTCCAGGCCTCGAGCTGCTGGATCCTCCTGCCGTCGTCCCCCTGCTCCTCGTCGTATGCGAAGGCCTTGAGATCACTGCATGGGAAGTCCTCGCAGAGTCCGCAGTGCTCGAGTCCCCTTTCCATGCAGCAGGACGCGATCGGGCACGTTCCCCAGAACATCGCCCCCGCGGCGTCGGCGCACCCGGGGCACCCCATCCTCTCCCTGTAGTCACACTCGCCGCAGTAGATTCCGCACCGGGCGGCGTACTTCGCCTGACTCATGGACTGATCCCCTCGTGACGGTGGGTCTCCGTGCTCAGTCGACCGGCCAGAGACGGCGCGACAGCTCCTCGAGCGATGCCGCACCTGCCGCGTCTGGGACGGTTCTCACGGCGTCCACCAGCGTTGCGTACCTGTGAACGAGCGTCTGGAGCATCAATCGACGGCGCAGGTTCACCGCGTCGCCGTCCACATCGTATCCCGCGGACACAAGCAGTGTTCTCAGGAACTCCCGGTCGCCGCGTGCCAGCGTCAACCCCGGCGCAACGAGTTCGTAATCCGGGTGCCCTATGAAGGCGTCACCGAAGTCAACGAGTCCGAAGAGCCCTCGGGCCCCATCCTGCTTCGTCAGCAGCAGATGCTCATCCGTGATGTCGGCCAGCAGCAGCACGCGCCGGCCGCCGGCCCTACGGTCGATCTCGACCGTCCCGGCGAACGACTCCACATCGGAGAACGACAGGTCCATCCCACAGGGCGTCTCGCGGAGGTGCGCCCGGCCGAGCTGGCGCTTCAGAAAGCCCACCCAGTCGATCTCCAGTGCACCGAGACCCTCGAGGGACACTTCGCGCAGACGGCCGACCAGCCGCCCGACATCGCTCACCACATTCAGCTGGTCGGAGCGCGTGAGCTCGGACCACAGGTCGACCGCCGGCCGCCCGTCGACGCGCGTCATCAGAAGGTACCGCCAGCCCGCGCACACCCCGCGCCCCACGATGGCGGGCGTCCTGACGCCCAGGCGTCCCGCCAGATGAGGAGTCACCAGGGACTCGGCTTCGATATCGTCGGGGAAGAGCGGCGAGAAGAGCTTCAGAACGAGCGCATCACCGACGAAGAAGACAATGTGCGTCCCGTCGGGGCCGCGGGCCACCGCGTCGTTCTCAAGCCCGTGCCTGAGACAGATTTCCTGCGCGACGGGGGTCCAGATCGACTCGTCGTGGTAGGCCGCGCGATACTCATCCAGCGTCTCGAGGTCCAGCATCCGCACGGCTGTTCTCCGTCAGAGGTAACGTCGGGCGTCGCTAGAGACCGAACTTCGTGTACAGCTCTCTTCGTGTCGGACACGTGCAGTGAACACCGTCCTTGCACTTCGAGGCGTACGGGCAATCGACGCGGCGCTGCGTTTCGACGACGACGCCGTCGTCGGGGACCGATCGCACGACCTTGCAGACGTGTCCCTCTCCGTCCGTGAGACACTGGTATCCGTGCGGACAGAGCGTGCTGGCGTAGAGAACGTCCTTGGTCACCTCGTACTTCATATGTGCCCTCCTCGAGACACGCAGACCATCATACTACGTTCTCGAGCCCCCTTCGAGTGCATCGTCGGCATGCGTCGTGGGCTCCGGACAGGCGGCGCGCATCAGCGGACGCAGTCGAGTCGTACACTCTGCCCAAGCTCCAACGGTCCCCGGAACGATGCAGAGCACGTCACGTTCTCCGTCACCTTTCCTTCGTCCCGCCTCCGCACCAGACGACCGTCG
Organism: Candidatus Effluviviaceae Genus V sp.; assembly: GCA_014728125.1. Lineage (NCBI taxonomy): Bacteria > Candidatus Effluviviacota > Candidatus Effluviviaceae > Candidatus Effluviviaceae Genus V sp. The sequence continues at coordinate 33,516 of WJMD01000057.1, read as the reverse complement.
GACAGAGCGTACCGCCGCTCAGTCCCGGCCGCGGGCCCGCGCACGACGTTCGCTCTCGCGCCCGAGAGCCTCCAGGGCGTGTTCCAGGGATGTCGCCAGCGTCGCCCGCAGCTTCCCGGGCATGATGCGCGTGAGCAGTCCGTCGAACGTCTCCTCGGTCCTGACGACCGTCCCGCCGTCGACCTCGGTGAACGTCCAGCGATGCGCCGCGCGGAGGCCCAGAGCTCTGCCGGTCCAGGAGAGGAGGTCGGGACGCACCACGTCAACGAAACGCGAGGCGATCGAGAGTCCGCCCGCCTTCCAGCGGAACCGCGATCCCGGCTCAACCCGACCGTTGTGACGCATCGCCTCGACATCCGGGTTCCAGTCGGGCCACGTGTTCAGATCTGCCAGCGTCGACCACGCGACGTCCGCAGGTGCCGCGATGCGTGTCTCGGCAACTGCCGACACGGGCGCCTGAGGATCGAGCTCGAGTGTCCTGTCGCCGCGGTTCACACCGACCTCCACAGTTCACTCACCGGTCGACTCCTCGCTCGCGGAGGTGGACTCCGGACCCGCCGTCGCCTCGGCAAGCCACGCCCTGGCCTCCTTCTCTGACTCGAAGACCCGCGTCTCCCAAGGCGCATCGACGCCCGACATCGCGTAGACGTTGGCGATGCCCCGGACGAGTGCCTCATCGGCGAGGATCGCCACTTTGACGTTCGGATTCCTGACCGCCTGGTCGCGGTCCATGCGGGAGAGCCGACGGACCGCTCGAGCGCTTCCCTCGAAGCTCTCGATGCCCCTCAGGTCGGCTATCTGGTACTTGAGCGTGTCGAACCGCGGGTCATCGTAGAGCTCGAGGTTGCTTCGGAGTATGTCGTCGTCCGTCATGACGCCCCTGTAGACCCATCGAACACCATCAGGTTCCCAGTGCGTCTCGTACGACATCGTTCCACTCCCCTGTCAGAAGAAGCAGCACAACCCATCTCGACTCACCTGATCCAGTACGCGGACACGAAGTCCGGCACGTACCCCGAGAGGCTGCGCTCGCGTGCCCAGCGTTTCAGTATCTCGTTCCGGGCCGCCCGCGTACACAGATAGCGATCATCCGGCGTGATCGAGACGCGCCACAGGTCCAGCCTGTCGGCGTCCCAGCAGGTCAGGACCGTTACGTCCCCTTCGGTCAGTCCATCCGTATGGCGCTCGCAGGCGGCTGTCAGAAGCTCGAGCTGCGGGTCCGACAGACCCAGCTTCGGCGCGCCGACGGCCGCCGCGAGCTCTGCGCCGCGCCGGCCGTGCCCGGGGTCCCTGCCGTCGTTGACGCGGCGCGCGTCATGCAGCAGGGCGAAGAACACGACGACCGACGGGTCAGCTCCCGTGACCTCCGCCAATCGCAATCCCGTTTCGAGAACGCGCGCCCAGTGTCCCATCCCGTGGACACCGTGCGGGGACAGCACGTATCCGCTGAGAACCGTCTCGATGATCTCGCTATCGAACCTGAATCGTGTCTCCATTCGCCTCGTCGCTCCGGGGAACGGTCGCTCACACAGTCCTCTCCCTGCCCACGCGCCGCCGCGGACGGATGTGCCGCTATCCGGTCACGACGATCCGACGCGCTATGCCCGGTGCCAGGTAGGTCACGACCGGAATCACGATCCAGACACGCCCGCGCAGGACGTTGTAGTCGGCAAGCAGCTTCTCCCACGCGTGACCGAAGACGAAATGCCCGGCCAGGAACTCGAAGGAGAGGGTAAGGAGCACCCAGAGAAGCCCGACCATGGCGGCATCGAGACGTGATCGGAGACCGATCCAGCGGGCGAAAGCAAGCGCGACCCCGATGATCAGGACCGAGAGCGTCACCGTGCTCAACACGTGGGCTCGTTCCTCGCCCATTCCGGGAGTCAGCAACGCGTTCCTGACCACACCGTTCAGGACAGCCACGACCGCCAGAACGCACCACACAACGAGGGCGCGTACGTACATCCTGCCTCCCGGAGACTCGTGGGATCAGAACGCCTCGCCGATCGTCAGGTAGAAGCCGCCGCCTTCCCTGCCGAGAGCGTAGTCCGCGCGAATGTGCAGGCCGGCGTCGTTGATGCGGTACCTGAGCCCCGCTCCCCCCGCGAGCTCGAGACGCTCCCGGCCCAGCCCGTCCAGGGAGGACGCAACGGCACCGACCGACCCGAAGACGGCTCCCCGGAACCTGCCCGGAAGGGGCGGACGATACTCGAACTGTACGGCAGCGCAGCAGTTGTCGCGGAAACGGCCCTCCCGGTATCCTCGCATCAGTCGGACACCCCCGAGGCGCGGCAGAGCGAAGAAGGGCACATCGCCATCAACGATCTCGACGTAGCCGCGGAGTCCGAACACGTGCTGCCCGGCCGCGGACGCGAAACGGCGCCCATCAACCTCAAGTCTCGTGAAGTCGTAGTCGCTCCACGTCCTTCGGTCATACACCAGAAAGTCGATCTCGATGAACGCGCCGGCCGTTGGGAACACGGCATTGTCGCGCGAGTCCCAGATGAGCACGGGACCGGCCCCGAAGACCGTGCCTCCATCGAACCCCTCGACAGCGCCGTCGTCCAGAAGGCCGCCCGACTCGACGTCGGCGATGTCGGTCCCGGAGACATCGGTTCTGAGCCCTGTGCGGAGACATCCCCGGGTACGCCGCGACACGACCACGCGCGCCGTCACATCTCTCGACGTGTAGGTCTCCTCGTCGTCCTCGGAGGCTCCCGGCCCGATTCCGTAGAACGCATCGGGGAACTCGCGGGCGGCCGCCTCGACCGACACGCGCCAGCGATCGTCGTCCAGGGAGAACTCCGGAAAGAACTCGAAGGAGAACTGCGCGAGCTGCGTGTAGCTCACGGCGGCCTGCACGCTCGATGGCCGCCTCTCGGACCCCAGGAAGAACCCGCCTGTGACGCCTCCACCGAACTCGGTCTCGGGCGAGTAGAACACATACGGCAGCGCGAACCAGCCTCCGGCACCTCCCGCGGCTTCATCCTCACGGTCAGCGGCCTCGGCCGAACCGTGCGAGAGAAGAGCCGGAAGAACACCCAGAAGAGCAGCAGCGACGAGCCGTGTTCCGAGGAACCGGACGGACGCAACACCCGCACTGAGCCCGGCGCCCGGCATCATCCACGACCGATGGCGCGGCACCGCGACGAACACCGAAGGTCTGCATCGGTCGGGTGTGGTGGTCCCACCGGACAAACGACTTCTCCGATACCGCCTGAGAGACGGGGTGGATGTTGCGCTGGAACCGATGCCCGCCGCCTCAGAAGTAGACCGATATGCCGAAGAGGACACCGAGGGAGTCCACGAGGAACCTGTCGGACTCAGTCTTCTTTCCGTGCGCCTCGGGGTCCTCATCGTCGATCAGCCTGTAGTACTCGCTTGAGGTGTGCTCGTACGCGCCGAGCACCTGGTACTCCGCATGGAGGGCGAACCAGTCCGCGGCGGCCCACTGCGTTCCGATCGTTCCCTGGAACCCCACGGTGTATGTGTCAGAGTCCTCCCAGGTGTCCGCCCATGCGTCGCCGTGCAGGTATCCTCCCTCATCCCGGTAAGTACGGTAGGACAGATAGGGACCGCCGCCGTAGAAGACGGAGACACGGTCACCGCGGAAGACGAGCCACTGCGTCACGAGGCTCACTCTGTGCGACCACCCCTCGGTCTCGTCCTCGCCGTATCCCTCGTACGAACCTCCCCAGTGGCCTTCCTCGATCTCGCCTGCGTCATAGGAAAGCTCGAGACCGAGACCGACTCTCCACGCGACGTTCTCACCGACGAAGCGTTGATACGCGATCGAACCGCCCTGGAATCCTTCGAGCGAGCCGATGTCCCTGATCCCGAACAGCAGCGCCTGGCCGTGTGGTCTCACAACGTCGCCCGCATGCAGAGAAGCCGCCGATCCCATGACGCAGAGAACCAGCACCGGAACGAACCAGGACCATCTGAGCACTGAAGCCTCCCTCCAGCGATACCGCGAAGGAACTGGGGGTCATCCGGCGTGTCGTCAGTCGTCGCGTGTGACTCTCCTGCGACTGACGTGTTCCCCGTACATCAGGGTGAAGAAGAGCCCCAGCAGCAGGAACATGAGGGCCCGCGCGAGCCCCCACCCCGCGGCAACCGCGCGAAGCCCCTCACCAAGGTAGATGCCGGCCGCCACAAGCGACCCGACACCGATGACGAACAGAAGCCAGCGCAGAGCCTTCGGCATCCCATCAGGCATCGTTCCCCCCGTTCGTCTCCTGCGTTTGCGGCGGTCGACCGGCCGTTTCAAGCCGCTGAGACCCTTCGGCCCGGCGGCTAGAGCAGCGTCGTCGACTCGGTCGGGCGCGGCGTCTTGACGACGAACACGCGGAGCACTCCGTCACTCTCGTTGTACCAGCAGTGCGGGATCCCCGAGGGGCTCTCGATCAGAGTATCCGGTCCGACCTCGCGCTTCTCGTCTCCGATCTCCACGATACCGGTGCCCTCGAGAACGTAGAACAGGACATCGGTATGCGTGATGTGCCTGCGCAGCGACTCGCCGGGCTCCAGTCGGATGTGAACCGCCTGAGCGTACTCAGCGTCGAGAAGCCTGCGCGCATCAATGCCGTGCGGGTTCTTCCCGGGCTCCATGTCGTTCACGACGACCGCTTTCATCCTGCCTCCGATACCCCGGGGACCGGCGTCCGTCCGGGCCGCAGCCGCACTCCGGCGTACGGCAGCACGAAAGAACGACGTGCCGGTGTTTATGGGAACGCATATCCATGATACCGGGTGCCGTTCCCAACGTCAATTGTCTCGCCCACGGGGTCTCACGCAGGCGTACACCACCTCGTCGTCGGGAACGGCCATCAGCACCGGCTCGTCCTCCGTCAGAAGATCCTCCGGTCCCAGAGCCTCTGCTTCGAATCCGGCGTCCCGAAGCCGCGCCAGCACGTCCGGACCGTATCGCCTGACATGGTCCCTCTGCCCGTAGAGCTCGAGCCGCCGCTCCGGGTCGGTGACGGAGGCGTCCTCGATCGTGTGGTTCGCCGAAACAGGGACCTGGACGATCGCGTGCCCTCCCGGGACGAGCACACGGAGCATCTCCCGCATCCCCGCGCGGTCGTCGACCACATGTTCGAGCACGTGAGAACACCAGACGATCTCGAACGAGGCGTCCTCGAACGGGAGCGCCGTGATGTCGGCCTGGAGCTGTCCGGGCCCCGGGTCCAGGTCGGCCGCCGTGTAGCGCACACCGGGAATGCGGGGCAGTCGTCTCTCGAGACAGGCCGACGGCGCCATGTGCAGCACGCGCTTCGTACCGGGTCCCAGAATCCCCGCGCGACGGGTCGCGTAGACATGCGCCAGCCGCTGGCGCTCCTCCGAGCCGCAGACGGGACACCGGGCGTCCGGTCTGAGCGCGTTCACCCCGGCCTCGACGAAGCGGCCGACCGCGCTGTCACAGACCGGACAGTACCTGGCGTGGCCGGCGAAGAACGCCCGCCTCACCGGAACCGGCAGGCTCCGGTACAGCGTGAGCGCCGCCTGTCTCAGTACACCTTTCACCTGCTCTCTCCCTGTACCGCCAGTCGGCGAACAAAGGCGTCGGCTTCGCTCTGGCCGGTCAATCTTGTCAGACGAATGTCCGGGTACCGTGCGAAACGCTCCGGATACGTGCGCCGGTGTCGGAAGTGCGTCCGGACCACCCACCAGGGAATGGCATCTGGTCGGAAGAAGGCCGCGAAGAACGTCTCGCGGTTCCCCCCGAAGAGCTCCTCACCGGTCACCACGCGCCGCCAGGTCCGTCTGACGGCCCGGCAGAAGACGACGGCGAGCGGGTAGTCGAGCCACAGCGCGTCGGTCGCCCGGGCCATGACGATGTCCTGGACGGCGCCGTAGTTGCCGTCGATGACCCAGCGGTCGGCTCCAGCACGTCGTCTCACGATGTCGCGGAAGACGTCCCGCGGCAGCCCGGTCCAGTTCGGGCCCCAGTGAAGCGCATCCAGTTCGATGTGCTCCGCCCCGATGGAATCGGCCACGCGACGCGCGAGCGTCGTTTTCCCGGACGAACTCGTACCGACCACCATCACCCGTTCCACAGGGTCTCACCCCGTCATTCCTTTGGGTGTGTGCTCAGCTTCCCCCGACGGGCGCACGCTCGGTGATCTCGGAGACGCTCCAACTCTCGTCGACCCAAAGGCCGATGACGCGGACCATGGGGAAGGCGTTCGCGACCGCGTCGACCGACGTCTTGAGCTCCTTCAACTGCTCCTCCTTCGCCGCGGCGTTACCCGCACAGTCAGCATGCGCTACGACGGCGATGACATTCGAATCGTGCTTCTCAACGGAGATGCTCACCCTATCGAAGACCGAGCGTCGCGCTTCCTTCTCCGAGGAGTCGGCCAGTATCCTGACCGGTCCCGGCTCGGTCACCGAGTCGACGTACGGCACGCCGAGCCGGTTCATGAGATATGAGATGACGGGCAGTTGAACCCGCCCGTCCATACAGTTGATGACCGTGCAGAACGCCAAGCACACGACTCCTTTCTCAGGACTCTCGGGCTGCGACCCCGTCCGCGGATCGCCCGCGGCAGCTCACCGCCCTCTTCCCGGATCCCGCTCCAGCACGGCGCGGGCGGCGCGCGCCATCTTCTCGTGATGGGCGAACCAGTCCGACACCTCGTCGATGTCCCTGTACCGGAGATCGAGACCTTCGTCCGAGAGCGTGAGGTCTCCGCCGACGACCTCGCACATGTAGAGGATCGATATGACGCCGTGCGGACCGGCGCTGCGTCCCGCGGGTCGCCAGAACACGTCGACGAGTCTCGCGGGCGACACGCAAAGCCCTGTCTCCTCGCGGACCTCGCGCACGACGCCCTCGCGGGGGCTCTCGTAGGGCTCGAGCCATCCGCAGGGCAGGCACCACGTTCCCTCAAAAGCGCGCTGCATCAGGAGGATGCGTCCGTCGTCATCGAAGATGGCGGCGTCGGCCCCGACCTTCGGCGTCACGTGCCCGAGCTCGCGCCTGAAACGTCCCCGGACCTCCTCACGCGGCAGCTCCAGCGCGAGTCCGACGTGACGCTCGACGAGCTCCATCAACCGCTCGTAGCGCGCTCGGTCGTAGTCGTTCTCCGCGTACTTCAGGCCGTTGGCCGCCATCACACGGAGTTCGTCAAGAAGCTCGAGGGCGTCCAACACATCTCCCGTGTCTGTCGCTGCGAACTACCTGCTCTCCGTCGGAAGCCGCGCTGCAAGCCACTCAGCGTAGCCGCCGATCAGAGGGTAGACCTCGTCCCATCCCCTGCTCTGAAGCTGGAGCGCCACACGGACGCTCGAGGCCTCGTCCGGTCACGTGCAGTAGACGATGAGGGTGCCCTCGGTCGGGATCTGCTCGATGACCGAATCCACATCTCCCGGCGGCACGCGGATGGCGCCTTCCGCCTTCGTCGAACCTCGCTCCCACGCGACGTCGCTTCTGGAGTCGATGAGCACGAGCGTGCGTCCCTCGGCCAACCACCGCTCGACCTGCTCGATCGTCACGCGTTCGGGACCCCCCAGTGCCACGGTCTCGCCCCCTCCTCCGCCGCTACAGCCGGCGAGCACCGCGATGAGGGTCACCAGAGTGAAGCAGTACGTGAACCAACGCGTCGACATCTGCAGCTCCCCCTCCCTTCCCCGGGACGGCGCGGCGGCCTCAGCGTGCCCGCCGTCCTCCTCTCATCCGAAACCTGACCGGAGATTACACCAGATAGACCACCGGCGCCAGTCTCCCCCGCTGCCATCGATCGGCGGGGACCGGCGCCGAAGCAGACCCGTCAAGCAAGCCGAACGTGCGTCCTCTTGCATCTACTCCACGAAGAACGAGACCGAGCGGCAGTAGGAATCGAGGCAGCCCGTGTCGTCCCATGCCTGAAGTCTGAACTCGCGTTCGCCGACTCCGGACACCGTGAACGCGACCGAGGTATCTGTTGTCGTGTGCCAGTACGCTTCATCCGGCAGGAGCGCATACTGGTACCCCGCGACCTCTCCATCCACGTCGGCTCCCTGCCAGGCGACAGTGAACGACGTGCCGACGGTCTCGCCGTGCGCCGGGCGGAGGATCTCGGACGTCGGAGGATGATTGTAACGGAATGCGTACGAGGCCGCCTCGGACTCCCACAGTCCCTCGACGTCCTGCGCCAGCACGGTGAACTCGTGGATCACGTTTCCGCCCGTCGGCATGTTCCGGCTCTCGATGTAGTGCACGCTCCCGCTCTCCGCGGTCGAGGAAAACCACCACTCTCCTTCGTAGGAAGGACAGTCGAGTTCGACCACCTGCTCGTAGTTAAGGCCGAGTCGCACGACAGCGATGCCGCCGGAGAGACCAATACGTTCCTCAGGATCGACGGAGCTCCACCGGAGCCAGATCGTGTCTCCGTTGGCGACGGTCACTGTCCCGCTGGGCTCGTCCGGTTCGAGTATCGTGGTCTCGGGCGGGAGGTTGTCCCACGCCGGCTCCGCCGTGTCGCCGCAGCCGGCCAGCATGATGGAGAGAGAGACAGGGAGACAGAGTATCAGAGAAATCGGCGCATGGTGACTCCAGCGTGAGACCCGCCCGCCTCTTCCGGCCTTCCTCATAAGACACCTCCACATCGGGTCACATCCTGAAGGTAGGATACGGTCATGGTGCGCTCGACAGAGCGCTGACGGCTCTGTCGAGCGCGACGCCGCCGGTCGTTCTCCATGCACCCTCCGCGCAACCGACGTCATCCCGACGCCTGCCTCAGCGTCGATCAGCGGTACAGCGCCTTGATCGCGCCCCATGAGGCCGGTTGCGCGCTGGAGGCGCAGCCGGGCATGTTGCAGAACGGGTATGTCGTCACGCAGACACCGATGCCGGGGTCGTCCTCACAGTCGAAGACGTTCGCGTCGATCACGTCGGGGTCTGTCGTCCCCCACCAGTTCCACGTCGCGTACCAGATCCACGTCTGGCCGTCCGTCACCTCGAGGTCGTAGTTCGTGTTGCCGTATATGTCGTTGTGCCTGAGTTCGGTCTCGGGAAGTCCCTCGTGCCGAACGCCGACGGCGTTGTGCCTGATGATGTTGTTCTGCACGGTCCCGTCGGACACGAGCAGCAGTCCGGCGTCGCCGTTCGACTCGATGATGTTGTTCTCGACCGTGTAGTTGAAACCGGTCCAGATGCCGTACTCCGTGTTGTTGTGAATGTAGTTGCAGTCGATCACCGGTTCCTCACAGCACGCGCCGACGATGCCGCTCGCGTTGTACGAGATCTCGTTGTTCTCGATCGTGCCCCAGTAGTGATAGGTCCAGAGACCGGAGCCCGGATTCGCCGTTATGACATTCCCGCGGATGACGCTTTCCTCCCGGCACTGGGAGGCGTCGAGCGCGTGTGAGGACCCGCAGTTCATCACCACGTTGTCAATGAAGACGAGCGTGCCCCCGGCTTCGCCGTACTCACCGCCGCGCTCAATGATCTCGGCGATGTCCAGGAACATCAGGCCGCGGAGGTCCATGTGCGCGTCCCAGACGTCCTGCGGGATGAAGAACGCGGAGGTCACGCCGTCGCCGGCGAGCACGGTTTGGTCGGCACCCTCGATGCCGACGACGGATGGACTGTCGGGACCCAACGTCAGAGGCCATCCGGTCGAGCCGCCGCCGACCTGGTGAACGTCCGGGGACATGAGCACCGTGTCCCCCGCGCCGACACTCGCCCAGGCATCCGGCAGCGTAAGGTAGTCGCCCGTACCGTCCGGATCGACCGTTACGAACGCCCCCGACGCCGACAGAGGCAGGACCAGAAGCAGACAGACACCGATGCAGATGCGTTTCATCGTGCTCCCCCTTCCATCTGTTCTCGAACCGCCCTCGAAGCCGTCGCCGTCACTCCCGAGAAACTCACGCAGATCCGTCGATGAGTGACGCGATCGCCTCTCCAAGTTCCTCCGGGGCCTCTTCCTGCACATAGTGACCCGCCGACTCGAGCCTGAGTACCTCGGCGCCCGGAAGCGCCTCGATCCACGTCTGGAGCTCCTTCTCCCGAAACGCGATGTCCTTCATCCCCCAGGCGATGAGCGCCCGCTTCCCCTGGAGCGCCTCGCGCCGCTGCCACAATTTCCGGAGCCACGGCGTCGACCCGACGATCTCGCGCGGGAAGACCGCCGATCCGGTCCGCTCGACCGGGGTTCCGAGGGGCGTCAGATAGTGCTCGTGGATGGCCTTCGTCAGCAGGCGCCTGTCGCCGTAGGCCTCGGGCATCACGACACGGACGAAGAAGTTGAAGCGCCTGATGAGGAACCGGCCGACAGGTCCCCCCACGAACCCGCTGAAGGCCCTGTAGTACGTGTCATCGTCGACCGGCCACATCCACGTATTGAGGATGACGAGGCCGGCCACCCTCTCGGGGTGCTCGAGCGCGTACGAGAGCCCCGTCGGTCCGCCCCAGTCCTGCACGACGATGGTGAACCGGGCGAGCTCGAGCGCCTCGATGAACCTCGCGAGATTGCGGGCGTGCTCCTCCGGGCGGTACGACCAGCCGACGGGCTTATCCGAGAGACCGAAGCCGATGTGGTCGGGTGCGACGCACCGGTGGTTCGGAGCCAGCCGACGGATCAGATGTCGATACAGGAACGACCACGTCGGGTTCCCGTGGACCATGAGGATCGGTGGGCCACGTCCCTCGTCGACGTAGTGCATCCGGCCGGCCGGCACGTCGAACCAGTGCGACTCGAACGGGTACGCCGCGCGGTCGATCCAGTCGTTGCCGTTCACCTGGCATCCCCCGCGTCGATCGGGCGCGTCCGGACGACGCGCGTTCCGGCCACCCGGTCGCCGAACCGGGCGCACTCCTCCGACGTCGAGATGAGCACGGCCGCGAGAATCCCGAACGCAGGAAGGCCGTCGACCACGCGCAGCAGATTGCGCACGAGCGAGCGCACGAGACCGGGACGACCTCCGTCCGGCCCGATGACGCGGACGCCGGAGACGAGCTTCCCGGGAGTCGCGCCGGCCAGGGCCTCGAAGAGCACGAAGTAGACGAACATCACGATGAGGAAGGCGATGCACAGCGGATCGGTCACGAACCAGCCTGCCGCCCAGCGATGGTCCGCGGCGGACATGAGCCAGGTGCCCTTGACGAGCCTGGTGATGGGAAAGAAGAACAGCGTCATGATGAGCAGGTCGACCAGGACCGCGACGAGCCGAACGGATGCACCGGCGCAGCGTCTCATGACCATTGCTCCCGTCGTGCCTCACCGCAGGAGCCCGGCACCCCTCCGTGGCGAAGACGCAGAAACTGCGGCGACGGGCGCCGCTGACGGCGTCCGGACCGCAGCTCTCTCTGTCGGGTCGCTGTCCTCATGGAAGCCTCAACTCCATCTTACTGCGTTGAGGATGCTTCAGTCAATGACTGTGCGTCAATCCGCACCCGGCAGGATCTTCTGAACGTTGGGGTGGTAGGTCGCGTCGTCGACCCGGCTCACCCATCCGCGCGGTGCAGCGCGGCGGTCTCCGGGGCGGCCACGAGGTCCCTGAGGAACGGCCTGAGAAGCCTGTGCAGCAGCGCCAGCACGAGCACGCCCACGACCACGCCGAGCACGATTCGCCACGAGAAGCCGGTCATGAGCACGCCGAGCGCTGTTCCGGCGGCGGGCGGGTGCTCCGTGTTCGTCACGGCCATCGTGAACATGGCCCCGCCGACGGCGAGGGCGTACATCGCATCCTGAGCGATGACCGCGTCGACCTGGATGAGCGCAAAGACGGAGCCGAAGAGAAGGCCGATCACGTGGCCTCCGACGACGTTCCGCATCGATGCCGTGACGCTGCTCGGCACGGCGAAGACCGTGAACGCCGTCGCGGCGAGCGAGGCGGCGACGACGAGGTTCTGCTGTCTGAGCGCCGCGAGGACCACGAAGATGCTGGCGGCCGCGAAGGCGCTCTGAAGAACGTAGTTGACCCAGTGCGGGCCGAATCTGTCATCGAACGGAGGGCCCAGAGGGGCCATGGTCCTCCCGTCGTTCGAGCCTTGTGGCGCACGAGCACCGGGCAGCGTACCAGGGTCACTGCGCCCTGTAGTACCTCCCGTCACGTACGACGATCACGCGGCCGCACGTCCTGCACCGCACCAGCGGGTCGGTCCGCCCCGAGCGAACCTCGGAGCCGCAGTACGGACAGGGACCGCGCACGGCTCGCAGTCCGAAGAAGGGCACGACGAACGGCACGATGATGCCGATGATGATCATAGGGATGCCTATGACGGCACCGATCCACGTGAAGGTCAGCAAGAGTCCCAGGACGATGAGGACGAGACCGAGCGCCCAGCCCGACAAGCAGCCGCTGGCGAACCCCTGTCCCCTGTCGCTCGTCGTCTCCGTGAAGCCGGCCGATCTCTCTCCGGGACGAGCCAGTTCATCGGCAGGCGTAATCTCAAGGGGATCGAGGCCCTCGGCACGCAGTCTGCGTTCAGCGTCGGCCCTGTCGGACCCGCGGATCTCGCCGTAGATCTCTGTTCCGTTCGGGTCCATCGCCCGGTAGGTGAAGTCCACCCTGCCTCCCATTCCCCTGGGACTCCTGCTACGCGGTTCTCTCGCCGAGTTCCTGCTCCCTCAGTATCTCGACCGCTATCCTGTAGGCTGCGGCAACTGCCGGGAAGCAGGCATCCTCCGACGTGCCCGATGTCATGAGCTGCTCGATGCCCTCGCTCGTCGTCAGATGGAGGCCGGTGAGTTCGCGACAGCTGCTCGTGCCCTTCGCGGCACACGAATCGCCCCTAGCTCGAGTGTTCGTCCTCATCGCCGTTCTGACGACGGGCCTCGCGTCTCTTCGCAACGCCCAGGACGATGAAGACGATGCCCAATCCGAACATGCCCATGCCCGCCATCGGAAGACCGCTCTGCGCGAGCGCCGCGCTCATGGCGACACCCACGCCCAGAAAGCTGATACCGAGAGCGATGAACACGACCGGTAGCGCTCGTTTGTCGTCAGACATCCTTCACTCCTTCCGAGCCCCGCGGTCCTGCGCTCCTGTCCACCCGGAGGCACCTGCTTACCATGCCTGAAGAGACCGGACAAGCCCTCACATCGAACCGACCCCGGCCCTGTCCCCTCACAGGTCGGGCTGCGCGAAATACTCCTCGAAGGGCGCCGACCGCGGCACCAGGCCGGTGCAGACGCCCTCGTACACGATGAGACCGAACGTGTCGTAGAGCACGAGCACGCCCCCGACCGACTCGTTGACGACTGTGGTGTCCGGAGCGCCGAACTGCTCGACGAGCTGTGCCCGCGTCAGGCCGCTGAGGCCGCGCTCCTCTGCCCACGCGCGCGGCAGGTCCCGTCCGGCCCCGTCTGGCCACCGGAGCACCTCGCGCCCGCCGGCCCACTCGGGCTGTCGGACGGTCTCACGGCGATCCCACGCGTCGGCCCATTCCTCCATCGCCGGGTCAGGTCGCTCGGCCTGCTCCGGCGGGACGTCCCCGCAGGAGGTCAGCGTCAGACCGACCAGAAGCAGAGCACAGAGTCTTCGCATAGCACGTCTCCAACCAGCGCCGGTTCGGGCGCTCCGCTCAAGCGAAAGGCCCGGGGGCGCCCACTCCGGCACGACGCGCTTCGTCCACCGCCGAACGCGGTCGACGCCCCCCGGTCAGCGCTCGTCGGCCTTCAGAACGTAGATGGTCCACGGCGCGACCGAGCACTCGGACTTCCACTCGATCGGCTCGGCGCCCGTGGCGAGGGGCCGCCGCATCTCGACGACGTCCAGACCGGCTTGCCGGAAGAGCCGCCGGTAGTCCTCATCGAAGCACACCACATCCTCGACCGGACGCCTGTCGGGCACATCGAGCATGACGATGCGTACGACGTCGCCGCTTCGCGCCTTCCTGTTCTCCGGGTGGTTGCTCGTGCTGAACGACGTCCACTCGTTGACGTAGATCTCAGGGGACGACACGATGCAGACCAGACAGCCGTCGCCGGACAGGATTCTCCCGAGGCCTGTCAGGGTCCGCCCGCGCTCTCCGAGGGTCGGGATGTTGTCGAATGTGAAGGCGGACAGAACAAGGTCGAAGGCACCACCCTCAAGCCCTTCGCCCTCTTCGTCGACCAGCCGGTAGTCACCCTCAGGGTCCAGCTCGCGGGCCCGGGTGAGCATCGCTGGGGAGATGTCGACCCCGACGACCTCGAAGCCGTGCTCCTCGAGGAACCGCGTCGACCTGCCGGTACCGCACCCGAAGTCCAGAGCACGCTTTCCCGTGACGTGCCGTTGGAAGAGCTCCGGCAGGTCCCTGAACGCAAGGGAGTACGTCCCGGGGAACGCGAGCTCCGCGTACGCCGAGGCTCTCTGCTCGTCCTCGTACACATTCGCGAAGCCGCTGTCCGTGGAACCCCCGGCATCCGAGACGCCGCCCTCTTCTGGCCGATCGCGGGCGCCGCGGCCCCGCTCCTCCCAATCGACCCGGTCCAGTCTGAATCCCAACTGCCGCACGCTGCCGGGCCCGAAGGCGTCGTCCTCCGTCAGGTCTGCGCCGGGCTCTCTCCTGAACCCGAGCTTCTCGAGAAGCGCGATGCTCACAACGTTGTGCTCGTAGGCGCCCGCGACGACGTGGTCGAGTTCGAGTTTTCGGAAGGAGTACTCGAGCGCGAGTCCGAGCGCCTCGGCGCCGAGTCCCCCGCCCCGGGACCCGCGGAAGAGACTGATGCTGATGTCAGGTTCCCGTTCCGGAGGAGCCAGCGTCACGACGCCGCGGCAGGAGCCGTCCCTAAGGTCCACGACCGCAGCGTCGAACCGGAAAGGCCTCCGCTCAGGCGACGCGTGGAAGGCACGGAAGGAATCGAGGTCGTCCCACGGCGGACGCACGTTGTAGGCCCGCTGAACCTCCGGATCACGCCAGTTCTCATGCACGAGGCGATCGTCCGCCGGCACCCGTCGGGCGAGCCCGACGTGCTCACCCTTGATGAAGAAGCTCCGCTCTGCGTCCGCCACGCGTTGTCCGCCCATTCAGGTTTCTGGATGCAGTGTTCCGTCGTTCGCCGTGTCCCGCGAGGCGGAGGCCACCCAGCAACGGCCACACAGCGATCACCCGTTGAGGCGCCACAACTGGAAGTTCAGGGCGGAGGCGAACGTGACCCAGGCGAGATACGGGACCAGGAGCAGCCCTGCCGCCGGAACCACCCTCCAGAACCACACCAGCGTGACCGCGATCGCAACCCACAGCACGACGATCTCGACGAAAGCCGGCAGAAGCTCGTGCGCGCCGAAGAAGATGCAGGACCAGAGCGCGTTGAGCACAAGCTGTGCGATGAAGAGCCACAGGGGCCCCCTGGCTTCCGAGAAGCCCGCACGGCGCCAGACGAGCCAGGCCGCCACGCCCATCAGCACGTAGAGAATCGTCCACACCGGGCCGAAGACAGCGTTCGGCGGTGTCCACGCCGGCTTGACGAGCGCGGCGTACCACTCTCCGGGCCTGAACTGGGAACCCACCCAGCCCGCGGCGAGCGAACCGAACACCCACAGCCCCAGTCCGAGGAGTCTGTTCCTGATCTTCGGTCTCCCTTCGAATGCCCCACGACACGTCGCACGAACGGACAGGTGGTCAGTCGGCTGAACGAAGCCTGCCCGCGAGGTCCTCCGCCCAGGCTCTGGCCGCGTCGGGGTCCGTGTGGTCGATGAGCCTCCCGCGCTCCCCGCCCGGCATCTTCCCGGGCAGCGCGATGTACGTCACCGGCGTGAGCCGGTTCCTCTTGATGAGCGTTTCGAGGAACCGCCCCCTTGCCTGCTCAGGTTCCTCGACCGCCATCCCGCTTGCGAGATAGATCGCCAGCCGCTTCCCCCTGAGGTCTCTGCGCGCGAGAAAGCGCTTGGCGTGACGGTAGACCATCATCATCCGGACGCCGGTCCCGACCACCACGTTCGCGTACGGTGCGAGGTCCCTGACCTTCTCTCGCTTCAGGTCGACGACCTCCACGTCGTATCCCTCGGACGTCAGGACGTCGGCGATGACGCCGGCGTACTCCCCTGCCGCACCTCCTGCGCTGACGTACGCGAGAAGGGTCCGCACTTCGGGTGCAGGAGTGTTCTCCACGGGTACTCGCCTCCAGTTCCTGTGTCGTTCACGCTACCTCGGTGAAGACGCCACCCGGCCATGCGGCCTGCGAGACGCGCTCTCCCAGAGTTCGACGTTCACCCCTCGGATGAGCAGCCACAGACAGATGCCGACCTCAGCAATGATAGCAACTGCGTAGATCGGTGCAACGGTCTGAACGTACTGAGGCACCAGGAAACGGGTGTAACTTCCGATGAGATACGTGAAACCGGCCGCCACAAGCAGGACGCCGAGGACCTTCGGGAGATATCCCGAGCGGTATATGAGGTAGCCCAGCAGCAGACAGTGCACCCCGAAGAGCAACAGGCCGAGATCGTAGCCGTGGCTGTGCAGGTCCAGGAAAAAGGACGCCAGCGCATTGAGCTGGTCCGGACCGAACGAGGCGGTGTACGCCCGCCCGCTCAGCGCGAGCATCGCGGCGTGGTAGTGAAGGAGGTTGAGCGCGATGACTGCCGTCTGGGTCAACCGGAAGCACATCGCCACGAGCGCGACCGTCTTGCCGACGGGCCTCAGAAGGACGTAGAGAAGAACTGCCAGTGCGACGTCGCACAGGAACATCACGGAGTCCGTCAGAAAGCCCAGGCGGAAGAGCCCGCCGGAAGCGACGATGTTCGTCGCCGTGGCGGCGACGTCCCCGGGGACAACGAGGCCCGAGCGAACGGAGAGCTCACCGAAGAGGCCGAAGACGATGATGACGAGATAGAGCACACCGGCGCTTCTCGCAAGGAGCCGGGGTGAGACCTCACCGCGCAATTCGTTCGTCATCCGCTCCCTCCCTTGACAGGCAGTCCGACATGAAAGAGCGCGCAGCGCCCTCCGCGGGAGATCACGCCCGCGGGGCACGGGGCGCGCAGAGGCGCTCGAACATCCGCTCGGTTTCCGATGTCATCTGAGACCCCCCGGGCGCGGCGGAAGGGGGTGTCGTGCTGTCGGAATGCCTTCCCTCCGCCCGCCCCCGGGAGCAGACGTGCGGGTGGGACTTCCGTCGAACCGGCATGGGAACGCCGCCTCCGCGGACGCTGCAGGTATCAGCCGGACCGCTCCTCAGAATCCTCGTGGTCCCGCTGGTTCTCGCGCAGCCAGGCCTCGCAGTACCCGATCCAGAGTCGCTCGTGGTCCTCCGGTGAGACGACTCGGGCCACGAGGTCCTCCACGCTGCGAACGCCGACCTCGGGGCCGCGCCGGTGGATGTGCTCATAGAGTGCGCGCGAGCCCTCGATCTCCTCGAGTGGCTGATACTCGCCAGGGATCTCGATCGCGCCCGCCTCGAAGGCGCCCAGCGTTCGGGCGTGGCCGTCGATCAGACTCAGCTCACCGTCGATGTGCGTCACGAGCACCGGAGGCAGCGACGCTTCCTCTCCGTTCGCCCAGGCTGACCGCACGCGGTCCAGCTTCGCGCGGTTGACGTACCAGTTGTTCGGTCGCAGCTCGTCTATTCGAAACCGCTTCACGCTCGCCCCTCACATGCCGCAGGGTATCGCGTGGCCCAAGCGGCGCCCATCGGAAGGCCCGGCAACATCACTCGTAGACGGCCTTGATCCTCCCCCAGGAGTCGATCTCGACCGAGGTTCCGTCCTCGTCCGAGACAACCGCGCGGATCATCGCGGCCGACTCCGTTCCGCACTGCCAGTCCATCGAGAACGTGTTGCAGGTGCGGCCGCCCGGGATCACCTCGGCGTCGTAGCCGAGAACCGGGTTGTAGATGCTCAGCCACTGCATCCCGACGAAGAACGTACGCTCGGGGAATATGGTCGGATCGCGAAGGTCGATCGCCTGCGGGAGATCGAAACGGACCCACGAGTCCTCCCAGTAGTGCGCCCCCGAGTGGAACTCGACCACGGGAGGATGAGCCGGGAAGATGTCGTCATCGATCTGTACCGGAGCCCACACCGTCGCGATGAATGGGTCGGTTGTCGTCATCTCCGGATGGTCGGGGTCCGTCCAGTTGTCGTTGCAGATGAAACACCTGATCGCCCCAAGCCAGGGGAACCCCTCCGGGGCCTGAAACAGCACCGCCACCTTCCGCCCCTCAGACGGTTGGGGGAACATGGGAGAGATCTCTCCCCCGCCATCCCAGGCGAGTTCCACTTCGGTGCCCTGGGCGCTCGTCGGAGACGAAGCAGCCAGAGCACACACCAGACACAGCGCGATCGTGTACCGCATGGTGCCTCCCATCGCTCTACGTGGGAGCCGTTGGAAAACACCCTTTGAGAAGCCGGCCTCCATGGCGCGTCGGACGCAACCGAAGACGGCGCGAAACCCCGTGTCACACGCGTCACTCCGAGCGCGCACCTAGGAGCGATCGGCGCCCCCGGCTCTCTCGACGCTCGCCCTGAGCCGCACCACGGTCCAGATCATCGTGATCTGGACTGGTATGATGGCGATCAGAACGAGCCACAGGACGGCCCGTTCGAGGGCGAGGCTCTGCTCGACTGCCTGAAGGACATCAAGCAGCGCCAGGAAGCCCAGGACCGCCAGGATGATCGTCAGAATGCCGAGGCCGACAGCGACCGACGTCAGACGTGTAGACAGACTCATGGTTCCTCCCTGCGGCACGCCGCAAGCTGCGCCCCAGGCCGGCAGGCGGAGCTTCGCCGTGCCGCGGCCCCTACGCTAATCCATCTCGAACCACTGACGGTCCGGCGGCCCGTTGTCGTCAACGTCCACGGTGAGGTGGTGCGTGCCCGCGGGCCCCAGCGGATAGAGCTGGTTCAGGTCCACCGTGACGGTCCACTGGCTCCCGGGCGGCACGCGGACCGGTGCGATGGCAGGGTCCCTGATCAGACGACCCTTCCTCGGAGGGACCGGAACCCCTGTCCCCGCGCGCCCCGCGGTCAGCGCAATGCGGACGGACGGGTCGACGACCAGCGCTCCATCCTCGAGGACGATACCGGGAAACAGCATCGGGGACTCGGCTGCGTTTCGGTACCCGATCTCGACCGGGCCGCCAACCCGGAACCGGTACTTCGGCCACCGTGTCAGCACCCGGGCAGAGCGCAGCGCCTTCTCCACACGCTCGGGGGAACCCGAAGCACAGGCGGGATGATCAGCGCGAATGGTCCCGTCGGACCGCGTCGTGAGGAGCCAGACCACCTCACGGCCCGTGAAGTGCGCATACTCGACTCGCGGGTGCGCAAGGCCGGACTGGTTCTTCCACACGAGCCGAAGCGTGTCACCGGGCGCCGCATCTCCCCACAGGACATCCGCAACATCGATGATCCCTGAAGCGACGTCGACCCCGGACCTCGTGGACGCTGAAACCGACCGCAGCGTACCGGCGACGACCAGGTCACTGTCCCGGACGAGGTCCTCGAGCGGGACATCGGCCGGCATCCCTGAACCTCCGCACGTCATCAACAGGATGACCATCGCCGTCGCGAGTGATCTGCTCATGACGGACCTCACAACCAACATTCTGAGCGCGCGCCCACCTCGCGGGAAATCAGCGCCCTTGATGGCAATGCCATGGTGCACAACATCCTATCGACGGCTGCAGCGCTACTGAACATCGCTTTCGACACTCGACCCCGGACTGCTCTCAGGGAGCAACGCCTCGATCCCCCGCTCCAGCGAGAGCGCTTTTTCCTCCGAATAGGGCCCCTCAACAAGCTCGAAGACCGTCCCTCCTGGATCGACGAGAAGCACGTAGATCGTCTCCTCGTCGGCAAGTCCCAACGCGGAGCGGAACGCGTCCTTGTCCAGATACAGCGTGATCGTCCGCTCGCGGGCCTCGACGTCCGCGATGCCGCCGCGCATGCCACCGTCGATGAAACCTCTGAACAGCCGGTACCCGCTCGAGATCGTCGGCAGCTCATAGTAGTGGAGGCGAGGATGGGACGCCGCCCACGCTGCCGCGGCCGGCATCCAGCTGTCTACGAGCGACTGGTGCTGCCTCTGGAACGCGATCATGAGCAGGTTCAGCTCACCTTCGAGGTCCCCGGGCAACTGAAACTCCCGTCCCTCGAGGTTCCTGCCGCCGACGTCCGGGAACACTCGGGTCGTGTCAGCGACCATATCGACCTCCGTTGGATTGCGGATCCCATCGGAAGCACACGCCTCACTTCCCTGACAGCAGAGCGCTGCTGCAACGACCAGCCAGGGAAGCCAGGAACTCAGAGATGTCTCGCGCAATGGGCACATGGCTGTCTCGACTTCGTTCACCCGGGTTCGCTCCCGCGCCTGTGCCGCCGGTCCGGGTCGCGGCGTTCGGCGACGCGCGCTGATGGATGGTCCGGTCTGAAACGCCTGCGTGCGCTAGTCGGGTGGCGGACGCATCGCCTCATGGGGGTTTTCGACGGACGACAGACCGCTGCTGTCGTGGACCATCATCTGCAGGGACATCTCATAGGAGTCGTAGTCGTCGTAGGTGCCTGACAGCCAGAGTACCTCAGGCCCCCCGTCCAACTCGCACCACGGCACGAAGGGTCTTACGTTGTGGACCGAGGAACCCCTCGTGATGGGCCACCCGGTCCACGTGCGCCCGCTGTCGGGTGTGCACCACCGCTCGATTTCGTACACCGAGCGGACCTCGCGCGCGACGTAGACACGGGACGCGTCCAGCGGATCGATCGAAGCTCCGCCGAACATGTAGTACAGAGGGCGATCGACACGCCCGACTCGCATGACCGGATCGGTGGCAAAGGAAGACCCGGTTCGCGTCACCTCACGACGCACCCAGGCCGACCCGTCCCATCTGGCGTAGTAGCATCGATGGTCATCAACCTCGGGGAACGTCGCATAGACGACGACCGGCCGTCCGTCGCCGTCGAGCGAGATGTCCGATACCCATGCACGACCTGTCTCGGCCGATCCGCCATAGACCGTGTCAGCATCGTCGGGACTGAAGGGAAGGTCATCGAGTTCGGCTGCCTGTGTTCCGTCGGCCTCGTAGAACGCTCCATCTCTGTAGCAGAGATAGTAGATGCTGTTCTCCGGCTCCCCTCGCGGGTGCCCATCTGTGAAGGCGATGTGCACCGAACCGGCGCCATCAGGTGCATACTTGAAGTATGGCTTACTGCCTGCCCCGACCATGAGCTGCCGTTCAGAGGACCACTGCAGTCCATCGGTGGACGTCACAAACCACTGTTTGAAATCGGGTCCCCTGAAGAAGAGAAAGAGCGGGCTTTCGGCATCTGCGAGCCGCACGGCGTTCGGGTAGGTGTATCCCCAATGCCCACCTGCGAAACGGTTCACAGCGGTCACGGCCCGGGCGTCGGACCACGCGGTAACGTCCTCAGGCAGCAGCGTGGTCCGGCTGTAAATCGCGCTGCCGCCGTGGGCCGAGTAGAAGGCCATGATGCGGCCGTCCTCGAGCACAAGGAGCGAGGGGTTGGAATGGTCGTCACCTCCAAGACCTTCCGTGAGGGGTGTTCTCTGCATCGCCCGAGACGCATGATCGTACGATGCCACCCATACCTCCCCTGCGCCGTCGACCCATCCGATGTACGTCCTGTTCGTCGAACCCGCATGGCAAACCGCCCGTGCATCCGGGAGCCACGACCACGCCCCGTCCTCGGTCACCTCGATCCGGCGCAGGCTTTGCAGGCCGGGTTGTTCAGGTGGCTGTTCGTCGGAAGGCAAGGTACCGGCAGGACCACGTCCGAGACAGCTTCCGCACAGTGCGAAGATGCACACCGTCACGAACATGGGAGTGCGGCGATGCTCCACTGCAGGACTCCCCTCCTCCGGGCTTTCCGCTGTGCCGCACTGACGCTACGGTCTGAACAGCGCCTTGATCCCGCCCCAGGAGGCCCCCTCGACGGCGGACCCGCAGGGGCCGCAGCCGAGGTCGAAGCACCCGATCAGCTCTCCCCAGGGATTCTCCGGTGAGTCCGGGAGCGCCGGGGAGTCGGCGCAGAGGGTCACATCGCGCGCAGTGACTCCGCAGAACCGGGGGTCAGTGACGACGTACTGCAGAACGGAACCACACACTGTGTCCGCTCCAGCATTCCCGAACAGGAGGCTCCGCCAGATCTGAGGGTCGCTGGTGCCGCATCCGAAGGGGTTCGGCCCTCCGTTGAACGCGATGATGCAGTTCTCGAGGACGGCGCCGTAGAGGGCCTCGAAATAGAGTGCTCCTCCAGACTCCGCAGCGGAGTTCCCGACGAACGTGCAGTTGGTGATCGTAGGCCTGCTGAACTCCTTTCCGCAGATCGCTCCGCCGAATCCGCCGGCGGTGTTGTCCACGAAGAGGCATCCCTGGATCTGTGGCTTGCACATGGCGCCCCAGCAGTCGATCGCCCCCCCGCTTCCGTCGGAGGAGTTCTCCCGGAAAACGCAGTCGGTGATCTCGGGCTGAGAGCTGTCGATGCGGATCGCGCTGCCGCCGATGCTCGAGTGGTTGTTCGAGAAGAGGCAGTCCCTGATCCTCAGGTTCGAGTTCTGCTCGCACAGGATGCCCGTTTCACACTCCGAAAACCAGCAGTCGACGACGCGCACGCTCATCGGACCGTCACCCTTCACGGCCCCCCAGGTGGAGCTCCCATTTTTGAACGTGAAGCCCCGGATCATCGAGTCGTTGTGCTGGTAGTCTAGCGCACGAAAGGCAGCCTGCGTCCACTCCACATCTATGACCGTGGACTCCGGCCCCGCGGCCGAGACGATGTTGATGTCGAGATCCGGTATCCGGATGTTACGGTTGTCGGGCCCGGTATAGGTCCCGGGCGCAACCAACACCGTGTCTCCATCCGCTGCCATCTGCACAGCGTCCCTGATCGATGCGTACGTCCCCGGGTCTCCCGACTGGTCGACCCGCAGAACACCTGCAAAGCCCGTCTGAGCGGTCCCCATGACAAGCACGACCGCACCGACCGTCACCAGGAATCCGACTCCTCCGGTTCGCATTGTGACTCCTCTCTGAGGCAATCCGCCCCGGAAACCGTGGTCAGACGCGTCAGATGCCGGTCTGACACGACCGCCGCACAGGCGGCGGGAGTGAGGAATGGCCCCGCGGAACGAGACCCGCGGGGACAGGCTCCGAACGTCGGCATCTCCCCCCCACGGCAGGATTCTCCGGCTCTCGGCCACCATGCCTGCACCCCATGCAATAATACCGTACTGGCCACGACTCAGTCAATCCCATAGGGGCCGGAAGGGCTCGTCGCGCAGCAGCCACGCGTCAGGAGTAGCCGGCTCCCGGATACAGCAGGTTCACGGCGAGCAAAAAGACCGGATCGAACACGAAGCGGAAGAGCTGCCACGCAACGAGGATACCGATCCAGCTCAACGCGGGCCGACTCCAGATGAACTCCTGGTACCTGGGCACGGCATCGGGGGGCAGGAGAAGCGGGAGGGCCCCGCTGCCGTCGAGCGGCGGTATCGGCAGCAGGTTCAGCACCAGAAGCACCAGATTCAGTGAGAACAAGGCCCCCAGAAAGAAGGCGACAGCGTCGCCAACACCCTGCGAGGTCGAAGCCGCCACGTGGCCGAAGAGGACCGAGTCCGGCACCTGGAAGTGACCGGTCCAGACCCCCAGCCTGATGGCCAGCGCGGCCACCAGTATGAGCAGCAGATTGGCGCCGGGACCAGCCAGAGCCATCCACGCAGCGCGCCGCGGGTGGAGCTGCGCCCAACCCCTGTCGTACGGGGCGCTCGCGAACCCCAACGGCCAGCCGATAGTGAGCAACGAGATGATCGGAAGAACGACCATACCGAAAGGATGGCGTCTGATGTGTGGCACAGGGTCGAGGGTGACTTGACCACCGTGATACGCGGTCAGATCTCCCCCGCGTCTCGCCGCCCAGGCATGCGCCGCCTCGTGAAACGTCGTGGCGAACAGGAATATCACGAAATAGACGACGGACTCGCCCAGGTTCGGCATCTCACACACCCGTTCGAAGTGTCGACGGCTCAACGAACCGCGCAAGGGCCGCAGGCCTCGACGGCCCGGACTCTGCCGCAAGAAGTGCCCGCACGGTGAGTGCCGGCCGTCCGATGGCTGCTGGATGCGCACGTCAGGGCGCTGGAGCCTCTGCCGTGATCATCAACAGGCCTTGCCCTGCGTCCGACTGTGTCTCAGCTTCAGGGTCCAGCCTCTGAATCGACACGAAGCCCGGTAACTTCAGCAGATCGTCGTACTCGGAGTCCGTGTACGCTCGCGTCGTGCAGACGTAGGTGTCCGGCGCGCTGCAGCTACTGCGGAACACGGTGAACCGCTCTGCAGACGCCCGCGCCGTTTCATCCCAGTCGCAGTCGATGAGACAGAGGTGAGGCTCGTCCGCGAAGAGCCCGCTCTCGGAGACGTACCAAGACTGCGCCCCGGCTCCGAGCCCGCGGACAAGCTCTTCAGTTGAGACCTCGAGCACCACGTGACCGCCGGGCTTCAGTGACTCCATGATCCGGCGCAGCAGTTCTTCAGCTTCATGTCGCCGGAATGTGTTGAACTCACCGTACAGGAGAAGCACCGCATCGAACCCCGAGCCGAAGTCGGTCGACAGCAGATCCCCGAGGATATACGTGCAGTCGAGTGCCCTGCTGCTCGCGTCCGATCGGGCGTACTCTATCGACGACGGCGAGAAGTCGATGCCCACACAGCTGTGTCCGCGTTCGGCGAGTCGTGAGCTATAGAGGCCCGGGCCGCAGCCCAGATCCAGAACACGCGCGTGCTCAGGCAGGACCTCTCGATCGAGCCACTCTACCTGGTCATCGATCTTCGATGAGCGCCGACTGGCCAGATCGTGTTCCTGGCTGAGGTGCTCCGGGAGCATACGGGCGCTGAAGCCGGGCTCATGCCACGGGATCTTCCCGCCGTGGGACCACGGTTCCGGCCGGTTGCGATCCAGCAGCTCTCGAAGTTCCACTGGCAGCTCCCCGATGGAATGCCCTCGCGAGTCGCCCACCGGCCGCGGGCACAGGAGTACCGCGACTCACGCCGACGGAAGCCCACCCGCTGCACGTGACAGCGCCGTGAAAGCGACCGAGTGCGCTCGTGGGGCAGTCTGAAGCCCGCCCGAAGTCGCTGTCGCCGGTATCGGCTCACCCCATGACGTGACGCAGAACACTCCAGATACCGACCGTGACGATGACCGCGCACGTCGTTGAGAACACCCCAAGCCAGCGACTGCGAAGCCACCCGCTCAGGCCCAAGGTGCCGTTCAGGAACAGAAGGCCCACGATAAACGCGAATGACAGCATCCGGTGCCGGCCACCGATCCAGTCGAACTCCGACACCACCGGCCCCGAGACACCCTCCAGAAACCCGACCTGCGTCAGAAACGCCGCGATGAGCGTCCATCCAACCGCCGAGATGAGGAGACTGGCGGCCGCGGCGATCGTCACGGCCATCGATGCGACCAGACTGCGGCTGTGCTCCCTATGGCTGAGAAGCAGAGCGAGGAACGTGATTGCGAAACCGGCGAGTATCGCGCTGACACCCGCGAGTCGACCGTACAAGTCAGCCATTCACACTCCCGTACATCCGAACGAAGCGCTGGCCCTGAACACCGGCGCGCGACTATTCTCCCTGGGCTCTGACCTGCTTGTCCATGCTGCGCCCCATTATCCAGGCGACGAACCTGGCATAGAGCTCCTTCAGTAGAACGGGACGCGCGTGCTCGGTGAAGTAACGGGCTTTCGGCTCCAGCCAGCCCTGTTCACGCCAGTACGCATAGTCCGCTGGTGAGTAGTCCTCCATGCGACCGTACACCGTACGCATCACGCGGAACATCAGATGGTCGTTGAGCGACAAGCGCCGGGGTGGCTTGGCCTTCATCATCTGGTGAAGCGTCCGAGCCACGTCTGCGCAACGCTCTTTTTCACCCGACAGACGGGGCAGCGTCGTCCCCCTCGGCGGATCGACATAGCGCAGGTCGCCGACACGGTTCGAGGTTCGCGTCCTTGAGCGGCACGTGCTCGAACTCCACATGGTCGAGGCTCATCAAGGACCGCCCGAACTGCTCGACCCGGTCGTAGGTGTTACCTCTGTGTGGGCTGCCCTGAATCGCCACAACTCTCATGCAGTTCCTCCCCCGGCTATCAGATTCCATGTGTACCGACTCATGGGTGTTCACCTTACAAACGGCATGACAGCCGCAGGCGCAGCGCGGCCGAAGAGCGCCGCGCGAGCCGCCTCCACTCTACGCCTCAGGCTCTCCCGAATCGTCTTCCTCCTCCTGCTCCCCGGCGTTCCGGCGCAGGATCACCTCTCCCGCCCTGCGGCGTTCCTCAGCCATCAGCTCGTGAGTTGCGCCCAGCACGCCAGCTGTCATGCCGCCTCCGCCCCGCCTCACCTTCCGTGCGAACCAGAAGAACACGGCCACGTAGGCGACCAGAACGCCGGCAGCCACGAGAACCGATCCGAAAAAACTCAAAGCTCATCTCGCCCGGCATTGCGTCCGGAGGCTCTCATGAATCTCTCTCCGTTTGCGACTCGAGTGACGGACCGTGGAAGACGCCGCCCGGTGGTGCGCTCGCCGTGCAGCCGAACTGGGTGCGACGGTGAGGAGTGTCGGTTGCCTGGGGCTCGTCGGACCACCCTGCGAGAGGGGGCACGACAGATGCTCGGGCGCTCCCGGACGTCGGCCACAAAGAGCTGTCGCTTACCGGCGATCAGTACTCCGGCATCTCGTCGTTGTTCCACATCTCAAGTTTGATCTTGAGAGAGCCATCGGACTGGATCTCCCAGATGACCAGGTACTTCCCTGTGTCTGTGATCGGATACGGCGGCCCGGGCACATTGAGTGTCACCTTGTACTCCCCGATCTCGTGTATGAGATCGCCCGAGCTGAAGACATCCGTGAGCGTTGACTCTATGGCCACAACCTCGATCCCCGCCTCACGTGCAGCCTTCTCGTTCTCGATGAACGCTTCCCGACCGACGATCATCGGCTCGTGATTCGGAAGAACGACAACATCATCGGCGTAGAACGATGCTACCGTCTCGTAGTCGTCCTCGATGGCAGCCTTGTTGATGATGGCGTTGGCTTCGTCGATTCTCTCGAGGAGTTCGGCTTCTGTTGTGTCTGCCTCCGGTGT
Organism: Candidatus Effluviviaceae Genus V sp.; assembly: GCA_014728125.1. Lineage (NCBI taxonomy): Bacteria > Candidatus Effluviviacota > Candidatus Effluviviaceae > Candidatus Effluviviaceae Genus V sp. The sequence goes on along the minus strand of WJMD01000057.1, from coordinate 6,496 downwards.
GGCCCAAGCGGCGGCACACATCACGATCATCGCGAGCAGCGCTACGGTTGTTCTCAAGTGCACTCTCCTTTCCCTTGCCGGATCCATATCGGTGATGACTTGCTGACGAATGACGCATCGCCCTGCGCCGGCGATGACCCGAGTCTCGGCGCCGGGAGCGGACACAATGCGAGTGACAGACCGTGAGCGAAGTCGCAGCGGTGCGCTGCAGCCAACCTCGGGTGCGAAGGCACCGCATGTCGGCTGCATGCGCTCGTCAGGTGCGCACGTCCTCCAGCACGCGCTGCATGCGCCTGCTGCTATCGAACACGATAGGCTCTCCGTGTCCGGTACACAGAATCTGAACGTCAAGCTTGCTCAACGCATTGAGAGACCGCGTCGCCTCGTCCGGATCAGCGCTGAAGAAGCGAGGTGCTTGTCTGAGTCCGCCACGCCCCGAAAGAAGGTCACCGTTGAAGAGAAGGTCTCCACAAAAGAGGATTTCCCTCTGTTCCTGATAGAGCGAGATACTACCGGGAGTGTGACCTGGAGTATGGATGACCTGCAGCCCACCGATGAAGTCCAGGCGATCCCGATCCTCGAGTGGCCCCGTGACCACGATTCCGTCACCTCGTCCGGAGATGAGATCATCCAACCATCTGATGGCTCTCATAGCCAGCGACCTCGTGGGTAGACTCCTGCTCCCCTCGATGTACGCCACCTCGTCCTTGTGGGCCATCACATTCGCGCTGCTCCGACGAAGGAGCTTCGCGACGCCTCCAGTGTGATCGCCGTGAGCGTGCGTTAGGACGATCGCCTGCAGCTCGGTGATCGGGCGGCCGGAGGACTCGATCTGGCTGACGATTCGAGGTACATCACCAGACATGCCGGCATCTACCAGCAGGAGGCCGTGATCAGAAGCCAAGAGATACGCGTTGCTGCTGCGCAGGCCCTCCAGCCAGTAGATACCGTCCGCAAGCTGTAGCATCGAGTTCCTTCCGGCGTGCGCGCCCGACGAACATGCATCACCCGTGGCCGCAGCCCGCACTCCTGAAACCGCAGACAAGCCGGTTGCCACGCGCCCGGCGGCGCCGTCATGTCGGCTGCATGCGCTCGTTAGGCTTCGCGCGACATCAGTCCCGATATCTCAAGCACTCGAGTCGACCACTGTGCCGCATCACGTGCGACCTCAGCCCGCCGCTCAGGATCAGCCCACAGCGAGTGCCAGTGCTGGTACCACCGCACCAGGTCGCGCTGAAGCTCCGCAAGTGCTGCGACATCATCAGAGGGAATGTCCTGTGCCGTCCACTCGATGAACATCGCGCTTTCCCGCACCATGCGTCCGACAACTTCCTCGTGCTCTGGCTGGTCCGAAAACGACCGGATCCGCGCCAGGTTCGCAGCGAGCCCGCCGAGACGCACGGGGACGCCGTCGCGGAGATAGCGTTCTCGGATGCTCGTCCAGTCGCTCATGCTGCCACCATGCGCGCAGTCACGATTCGCTCAATGGCCTCACGAAGCTGAGGATCCTCGAGTTCCATCGAGAAACCGCCCTGCCCCGGGCGGAGGTTGATCAGTGCCTCGTAGCGGACCTCTTGGCTGGACGGGATCCAATCAGCACCCCAGACGTCCTCCTGCTTACTGGCGTCCTCGAGGAGAACAGCTTCGCAGTCGGCGTGGAGAGCTCCGCCGCCAGCCAGAATCTCACGTCGGACATCGTCCGCGAGCTTGATGTAGTTCTCGAGCTGCTCGAGCATCTCCCGAATCTTCGAGTCAGTCGCCATCTCTCGGATGATGTGGATCAAGAAACCTCCGTGAAGCGAGGGGACCGTCAGGGAACGACACTTCTCTCCTCTTACACCACCGTCCGAGACCACGACGGACCGAGAAGCCTAACGAGTCGCGTTTCAGCTGCGGGCGGCGATGGCGCGAGCCTCGCCGCCGAAGGCGTGTGCAAGGCGAGTGACAGCGCCAGGATGTCGGCTGCATGCGCTCGTTATGCCGCCCGTTCCAGATGAGCCACGACAGAGCGTCGGACGTCCTCTGGAAGATCAGCTCCATAGATGCGCAGGAACAGAGCCGCACGCTCGCCAGTGGGCTGTTGGAGCGGCGCGATCCGAAGGCCCGCCAAGGCCATGGCTTTCGCTGCACCGAACATCGAACAGGCCATCTCTATGCGCCGGGCGGCAGGCACGGAGAGAAGCGCTCGTGTGTATCGGTCGGCGACAGCTTGCGGTGTATCGGTCATCGTGGCCCTACCTCCGCCAATGCCGCAGTTAGATCGAGCTTGTCCGCCCATGAACCCACGTAGTCCCAGTCCAGATCTGCTGCCTGGGAGGCCAGTAGCGCCGCGTCACGGTGATGGAGTTCAGACGAACCGTCCTTCCACCACTGGAGCTTCGTGAGAAGCAAGTCCTCAGCGGTGGCCACCTGCATGCTCCAGCCCCCCATGTCCACGTTGCGGCGACGCCCGAACTCCGTCCGTCTGTAGTCGCTGTCCCTCCGCACGATGAAGTCGGCCTTCGCGATCCACTCGTTGTGGATGATGTTGAACGACTGGCGCTCCCTGATCGCCTCGCGCACCGCCTCGGAATCCACATAGCAGTCCGGGGAGAAGAGCTCGACAAACCGCTGGGCGTCTCCGGCCTTGCACTCGACGACGAAGTCCAGGTCCCGAGTCATTCGCGGCGCCACATAAACGGACATCGCCATCGAACCTGTCAGCATGTAGGGAATGCCTGCGGCGTCGAGGCGAGATACGATGAGCTGGAGGAACTCGAGCTGCTCATTCATGCCAGGATCCTCGAAGGGGTCGCTCGAACTACGTCACCACGTACATCATAGCACAGGCGGCATAACGAAACGCGTATGAGCCGCGCCAGGTCTGGCACGAGCGCTGCCGGCGAAGCCGATTGCAGCGCGAGTGGCGGACCGTGAGCGACGCCGCCCTGCGGCGCGCTCACCATGCAGCCGTCCCGGGGCGCGGCGGCGCGGGGTGTCGGCTGCATGCGCTCGTTAGGCGCAGCCAAGCGAGTCAACCTCTTGCCGCGCCGCAGAGCAAGTCAGTCCCTCGAGTGCTCGACCTACACCTCACCAAGCCAGTTCGTGTGCAGTGGCGTGAGTCCACACGCCCTGTAGAACTCGCTCGCGCTGCGATTGCCCACGGCTGTGTACACCGTGAAGTACTGCACACCGTTCTCGCCAAAGAAGCGACGCGCCGCGTGGAGCAACTCCCTGCCGACTCCCTGACGGCGTCGATCCCGGGACACCATCAGCCCCGAAATGTGACCAACGCGACGGACCGCCCAATGCGTATCCTGGTCCTGTATGCGGGCCGTTATGTAGCCGATGGGCGCTTCGCCGTCGATCGCGACATAGACGACATGATCGGGCGTCCCCATGAAGCCACGGAAGTACGACTCGATGGCCTCACGGTCGAGCTTGGCTACTCGGAAGAACCCCTCGTGGAATCCCTCATATTCCGCGAAGAAGTCCTCGGATAGCTCCAACAGCTGCTTCAGCGTCTCATCGGATGTCAGCCTGCAGATATCCAGTTGTGATACCTCTCGCTGCGCCTGACGAACCGCGCATCAGCCGCAGGCGTCAAGCCTGGCGCGACAGGTGCGCAAGCAGCTGGCGTGACAGGCAAGCCTGTCGGCTGCATGCGCTAGTTAGGTGACTCGCCTTCTAGAATGTCAGAGCAATTGACATCCGCCTTGTCGAGTCGAGGCGGAACGTCGGGGTTCCCCACGATCGAATCGAGACGCGCACTCCCGAACGAGTGACCGGCTACGTTGTAGGTGCCCGCATTGCAGACCTCGATCTCCACTCGACGGCCGTCTCGTAGCTCCATCACGACGTACCCGAGCGTGCGCTCGAACGGACCTGGCGATTCGCCTGCCGGCTCTGGAGACTGCAGTGCATCAAGCACACCCCTGTGCTGACCAGGTGGGATCAGCTTCACGAAACCGAACACCTGTGTGCCGACCCACATGCACTCCACGTCCTCGAGCAGGAAGTCGTATCCGATGCTGCCAGAGTAGATCCGCACCGGCTGGATTCCCCAAGTGCCAGCCTCAATCTGCGCTATCGTGCGGAGCAGCGCCTTTCGTACGTGTTCAGCTGGGTGCGCCTCCACCTGTTCGCGCAGAGGCTCGAGAAAGGTCTCGTCCCGCAGTCTCAGTATCGAGCTTGTCAGAGGATACCAGTCGGCGCGAACTCGAGCGGTGTCGGCCAGGCAGCTGCGAAGAACTGAGCGGGCACGCTCATCACCCACTTCAGCGAGCGCGGCTAGAGCAGCCGCGCGAACCTCCCAGTGCTCGTGCGACACAAGATCCGACAGGAGTTCGAGCTGAGAGGGCCCCAGACGACGGACATACTCAACTACTACAGGTCGGACGTTGCCGTCTGGGCTTTCGAGTGCCTCTGTGAGCTGCTGTTGGGTCAGCACAGGCACAACACTCGGAGATGCTGCACCCGCACAATCCACCTGCAGAAGTCCCGTCGTCAAGCAGGCAAGAAGGAAGAAGAACATGCATCGCAGCATCTGATCAGTCTCCTTCCAGGCGAGTCACCTACCGCCTGCGTATCAGCCGCGGGCGTTAAGCCTGGCGCGAGCCTTGCCGCCGAAGGCGTATGCAAGGCGAGTGACAGCGCCGTGATGACGGCTGCATGCGCTAGTTAGGCTGCTGGCACACATCGTGCTTGACACTATGTCAGTACCGACATATACTGATACCATGACAGCCGACCGGAAACCAGTCCTATGGGTCCATGGGGAGCTCAAGTCCCCTCCAATTTCCTCGCTCGCCAGGGTGCAGGCCGGCTATCTCATCGGGCTCCTCCAAGAGGGCGTCAGTCTGAGCATGCCCCTCTCCCGGCCCATGTCTGACATCGGTTCCAGCTGTCACGAGCTGCGGATCAGAGACGGCAACACGAGCTGGCGCATCATCTACCGAGTTGACGAAGAGGCCATCCTCATAGTCGACGTGTTCAAGAAGAAGTCTGCTGCCACACCCAAGCGTGTCATCGATACGTGCAAGAGACGCCTCAAGGCCTACGACCAGAAGTAGAGGAAACGACCATGAGTCCCACGAGCAAGAACAAGAAGAGCCTCGAGCGCGGCGGCTGGAAGATCGGGTCCGTTCAGGAACTCCTCGGACTCACTGACGAAGAGGCCGCGTACGTCGAGCTCAAGCTCGCTCTCAGCAGAGCGCTCCGCGAGCGACGCCAGAAGAACAAGGTCACTCAGGTCCAGCTGGCCAGGAAGATCGGCTCGAGTCAGTCGCGCGTCGCCAAGATGGAGGCTGGCGATCCGTCTGTCTCGATCGACCTCCTCGTTCGATCCCTCATCGCACTGGGCGCCACCCGCAAGTCTCTCGCCCGGTCCATTCAGTCAGCCAAGTAGTGCCAGCAGCCTAACGAATCGCGTATCAGCCGCGCCAGGCACTGGCGCGGCAAGTGCCGGCCGAGCGTCAGCGAGGCCCCCCTTGCAGTTGCCGTGACAGAGCCGGCGCGACGCCGCCCTGCGGCGGAGCAGCTGGCCTGTCGCGCAACTGGGGCGGCGGAGCGGGCGTCGGCTGCATGCGCTAGTTAGGTTGCCGCCACAGAAACGCCCCCACATTACTCTGTCTCGTCGCCGGTCATCTTGCTCCCCAGGCTCTGGAGAACAGAATCGTATGTCCCCACTGCAAGCTGTGAGGCCTCCAACATCAGATAGAAAGCCCGCTGAGCGTCTGACCGTGTCTCAAGCTGTCCCGTCAGTGCGGATTGGAGCGCCCAGTCGAACGTGCTGTCTACCATCTCCTGTGCAAGATAGGCCTCTGCTACGCGACTCACGACGTCGAAGTCCATGTGTGACAAGGCTCCTGTCGCGGACGCTGCCTCGTATGCAGCTTGATGCAGGAAGGGCGGGTTGAGACCCCGCCACCCATCAAGCTCCCCTCCCGTGAACTGAGCCTCTCCGTCAATTGCCGCAAGCTCGTTGAGCTCCGACACCAGGTGAGCGTAGTACGGAACGCGGTCGCCGAGGTGCTCTCGGTTCATCGAGATCTCGGCCTTGATGGCATTCAGGGCCGCCCTGCTCCTTCTCGAGTCGGCTAGCCCTTCGCGCCACTCCGTTACAAGGAAGCCAAGGGCTACGGCGAGCATGATGGATACGATCTCGAGAGCGAGGATGCCACGAGTCAGTCCATGCTGCCCTGAATGTCTGCTGTGAAGCGACAATGGCCCCTCCCTCACATCACAGATACTGCGCGCCGTTCCCAAGTGCCAGCAGCCTAACGAATCGCGCATCAGCCGCGGGCGTAGGGTGGCGCGGGGTGTGCCGCGCGAGCGAAGCGAGCGCCCCCTTGCAGACGCCGTGACACCCAAGCACGTCGGCTGCATGCGCTAGTTAGGTGGCAGGCTGAGCTTGACGGCTCTTCCGCGGCACGCAGTTGCCGAGTCAACTGTCCGCTACCCCTTCTTCGATGCGTAGACTGAGACGAACCAGAGTGCTGCAAGCCCAATGAGTAGG
>WJMD01000056.1 GCA_014728125.1 Candidatus Effluviviaceae Genus V sp. | reverse complement strand
AGGAGCGCCATCATCAGGCGGCGGTGCATGGGAGTCTTCCTTTCGGCGGGGGCGCCGCTCAGATACGGAATGCCGTACCCCGCGGAACACGCGTCGCTGAGGCCCGGGACTTCGTTCGTTTGTCGAACATAGTATACCACCGGACTTCCTCCTGGTCAAGATGGGCGTCGCTGGACAATCGAGGATGTGCCCGAGTGAAGTGACACAACACGATGGACACTGCCGCCTCGGGCACATCTGAGAAAACGGTGTTGGCAAGGCCGGGTTCACGGCGCGCACATCTGTCATGTGCGGAATCCCCTTTCTATGGCGCAAGGTCCTTGCATGACTCGTACTCACTCTGCTATCCTGGACAATGGATGAGTTCTGCCAGGAGCTCAACCGCTCGCCATACCTGTGCGCCACGGCTTGCCTTCCTTAACGGCGCGTCACGAGCGAAGAGGAGGAACACCATGAAGCTTGCTGCGTGGTCGCTCGCCGCCGCGCTGGTCCTGCTGCTGTGCGCGCTGTCCGCCAGCGCCCAGTACGACATGGACCAGCAGGTGCTCGGTTCAGGCGGAACCGACGCCTCCGGCGGGAGCTACGAGATGAAGGGCACGGTCGGACAGCCGCTCATCGGCGAGACGTCCGGCGGTTCCTACGAGAACGGGATCGGCTTCTGGTACATGCCGGGATGGCTTCTGACGGGAGTCGAGGAGAGCGGGAGCCTCAAGACCCTCTTCGGCCAGAATGTCCCGAATCCCTTCAACCCGGTGACGGTCATAGGCTACGCCGTAGCGCAGCCGACCCACGTCACGATCATCGTCTACGACGTCACCGGACGCGAGGTGACGCGGCTCGTGGACGAGGACGTCGCGCCGGGGCGCTACAAAGCGACGTTCGACGCGCGCGGCCTGGCGTCAGGTATCTACTTCGCCCGCATGACGGCCGGTGGGTTCACTGAAACGCGCAAGCTGGTTCTTCTCAAGTAGCCGGAATGCCGGCGGGGAGTTCTATCATGAAGGTGACAGCTTTTCTCTGTGTGCTCGTTGTGTTCCTGGTCGCCAGCGTCGGGAGCGCCGACATCTCACCCTACATGAGCTACCAGGGCGTGCTGCGCGACGCGAGCGGGAATCCCGTCCCGGACGGGGATTACAGCGTATCGTTCTCGATCTACGACGCTGAATCCGGCGGCAGTGCTCTCTGGCGCGAGACCCAGACGCTGACGGCCGAGGACGGGATCATCAACGCGACGCTCGGTACCGAGACGTCGCTGACCGGCCTGGCGTTCGACCTGCCGTATTGGCTGGGCATCTCCGTCGAAGGCGAGACCGAGCTCGTTCCCAGGACCGAGCTGACGACGGTTCCCTACGCGGCGCACGCCGGCGTGGCCGACGTGGCGCTCGCGAGCGATGAGGACTGGCAGTTTGACGGCGAGATCATCTACCGCGAGACGGGCATGGTCGCGATAAGACACGACGCGCCGAGCGCTCCGCTCGATGTCGTGGCCGAAGACGAGGTAGCGGCCGAGTTCGAGAACAGCTCGGCGGGCCCCGGTTTCACCATCTCGTCGGTCAACAACTCGGGAACGGCCGGAGGGTTCTTCTCCGGCGTCAGTCCCGGGTCGTATCCGGGGACTCCCGCGGCCGTTTATGGACGAGGCGGCGCCAGTGCGCGAGGGGGCCACTTCACGTCCGATGGCGACGTTGGTCTGTTCGCGGAGTGCCAGTCGGGACGGGCGATCATGGGCTACTCGTCGCTCGGTCACTCCGGGTACTTCTCGGGCGGCGGGCTCGGCGTCTACGTCGACGATCAGCTCGAGACGAACGGCTTCCGCATGGCCACGGGGGCGTCCTACGGGTACGTACTGACCTCCGACGGAAGCGGCGTCGGCACATGGCAGGCCGCGGCCGCCGTACCGGACGGGGACTGGACGGTCGCGGCGGACGACATCTACCTGACTCCTTCGGGGCGCGTGGGAATCGGTCTGTCCCTGCCGACCGCAAAGCTCGAGGTCTACAATGATACGAACGAAGAGGCCCTCGAGGTGAAGTATGGAGGTACCACAGCGGGGCGGGCTGTGAACATGGAGATGACCTCCACGCCCATCTCCGGATCCGATCTTCTGCAGCTCAAGGTGCCGGTGGACGCGCCTGACGACTGTCAGCTCCTCGAGGGCCAGCGCGGCGCGGCCGTCAACTTCGCCGTCGATGCCGACGGCTTTGTCTCGTCGGCCGGTGGAGGCGCATTCAGTGATGCCCTGACCGTCGAGAGCGACCAGGCCGAGGTGGGCAAGTTCACGGCGACCGACCCACACTTGGGGACGCGCGCTCTGAGCGGTGTTGTGTCCGGAAGCGGGTTCGATGGGACAGGCGTCTACGGCTACAGCGTCCTTGGGGACGGCTACGGCGTGGGGGGTTCCTTCGAAGGCGGCGCCACTGGGGTCGTGGGGTTAGCCTCGCCTCAGGCGAGGGACGAGACCTTTCACGGTGTCTATGGCCAAGCGGCCGGCGGCGTCGGCCACAACATTGGTACCGCAGGCATCGCGTATGACGGGCTGGTTAACTACGGGGTCTACGGCGTGGTATACTTCAGCAGCTCGCCTACGGATTACGCTGGCTACTTCGCTGGCGACGTGGAAATCACCGGGACCCTGACGGGCGGTAAGGCCGGTATGAAGATCGACCATCCGCAGGACCCTGCAGGCAGCTACCTCGAGCATGCCTATGTGGGCAGCGACGAGCTGCTGAACGTCTACAGCGGGAACGTGACGCTCGACGCCAACGGAGAGGCCACCGTTGAGCTTCCCGACTGGTTCGAGGCCCTGAACGGCGACATCCGCTATCAGCTCACGGCCATCGGCGCGCCGGGACCGAGCCTCTACATCGCGAGGAAGGTCGCGAACGGCGCATTTCGCATCGCGGGCGGGGAGCCCGCGAGCGAGGTCTCGTGGCAGGTCACCGGTGTTCGCCGCGACCTGTACGCGGAGGAGGTCGGATTCGAGGCCGAGCAGTCGAAGCCGTCCCACGAGTCAGGCAAGTACATGCACCCCGAGGTCCGGGGGATGCCTCGATCCGAGGGGATCGGATACGTGGAACCGCCGAACGGCGAGAGCGGCGCCTCCGGACCCGCGCGGGAGGCGAGACCGCGCCGCAACAGGGCCGACGGCGACGAGTAGAGGTCCACACAGCGGGATACGAAGGCCCCCGGTCGAAATCCGGCCGGGGGCCTTTTCAATGTCGGGATGGT
>WJMD01000055.1 GCA_014728125.1 Candidatus Effluviviaceae Genus V sp. | reverse complement strand
GTGCCGGACACCCCGAAGCTCGAGGAGGTGGCCGAGCAGTACCTCAAACCTCCGTTCGAGGAGTTGAGACAGGCCACCATGGCCAAGGAGGAGTTCCGGAAGATCGTCAACGACGCCGTGACGGCGTACAACGCCGGCCGCATCGACGAGGCGATCGAGGGGTTCCGCCAGGCCGTCGAGCGGAAGCCGCAGTATCCGGACATCCGCTGCCGCCTGGCCATCGCGCTGGGCGAGCTCGAGCGGTACGACGAGGCGATCGACGAACTGAACGATGCGCTCACGATCAACCCGAACTACGTCGACGCGCTCTTCTTCCGCGGCGTCTTCAGCCTCAAGCTGGGAAAGTACCGGGACGCGACCGAGACCCTCAAGCGCGCCGCTGGTCTGAGAGAGGACTACTGGGATGTGCGGTGCTACCTCGGCATCGCGTACTTCAAACGCGGCATGTTCGACGAGTGCCGGGACGAGCTGCTGCAGGTCGTCGATGCGAACCCGACGTACTGTCTGGCCCACTACTATCTCGGTATGGCGCACCTCTCGAGCGGCCGTACGGACGAGGCGGTCGAGGCCTTCAAGGTCGCGTTCGAGGACCCCAGGTTCTGGAAGGACCTGCCCGGCGAGCCGGCCGACATCATGCTCCAGAGCGGCGACTACGACGAGGCCATCGAGCGCTACCGGAACGCGCTGACGCACAACCCGGGCTACGCCGACCTGCACTGCGGTCTCGGCGTCGCTCACATGGCGCGCTCCGAGTTCGAGGAGGCGAGGAATGAGCTCGAGCGGGCCGTCGAGATCAACCCCGACTACGCGGAGGCGCACGCGCATCTCGGCCGCGTCAAGGCGATGCTCGGCAGCGAGGACGAGGCGATCGAGCATCTGGAGCGCGCTCTGGCCCTGAGGCCCGGGTACGCCGACCTGCACCGGGAGCTCGCCGACCGCTACATCGCAGGCGAGCGCTATAACGAGGCCATCGGCGAGCTCGAGCGCGCCGTCGAGATCAATGCGAACTACGTCGAGGCGCGACTGACGCTCGGGCTGACGTACCGCCGTGTCGACCGCAAGAACGAGGCCGACGAGCAGTTCCGCAAGGTGCTCGAGCTCGATCCCAGAAACCCGATCGCCCGGGCACAGCTGGCCGACTGGACGCCGTCCCACAGAGAGCTCAGGAAGCTCCACGCGTGAGACGCCGCGGCCGACGTTCCGCACGGAGTACCGCGCGCGGGAGCCCCAGGGAGCTCCCGCTGGACGACCACGTTCCCTCCGGTGCGGAGAGCTTCTCCATCGCCCTCGTCTATCCGGCCACCTATCCGCTCGGCATGAGCAATCTCGGGTTCCACGCCGCCCTCAGGGCGGCGCGGGCTTTGCCGGACGTTCGCGTCGAGCGGGCCTTCTGGGACAAGCGCGGCAGCGGCACGACGCACGAGTCGGGGCTCCCGCTCTCGTCGTTCGACGTCGTCGCGTTCTCGACGTCCTTCGAGGACGACTTCCTCCGCATCCCAGCCATGCTCTCATCCGGCGGCGTCGCCGTCGAGACGGCAGAACGCCGGGACGGTCCCGTCGTCGTCATGGGCGGGTTCTGTGCGGCCCTGAACCCGGAGCCCGTCGCGCCTCTTCTGGACGCGGTGCTCATCGGGGACGCTCCCGCGCTGGTTCCGGAACTCGTCGAACGGCTCATGGGAACCGTGGGGCGCCCGCGCGAGGAGCGGCTCGTCGATCTCGCCGGCATGGAGGGCGCGTACGTACCCTCCCTCTACCGGGTCGTCGAGGAGGACGGCGTCGTGAAGGGGTTCGAGTCGCTTCAGGGGGCGCCGCTTCCGGTGAGACCGGCCCCGCCCTCCGACGAGCTCGCCTCGAGCGTCATTCTCTCCGACGAGGCGCACTTCGAGGACATGTTCATGATCGAGACCGCGCGCGGCTGCGCACGCGGGTGCCGCTTCTGCGCCGCCGGTTCGCTCGGTCGCCCTGTACGCGTGCACGAGGCCGACAGGGTCATAGCGGCCGCCCTCGACGCGCTAGACTCCACTCGGCGTATCGGACTGGTGTCCGCATCCCTGGGCGACCATCCCGAGATCGTAGCCATCGCGACGGCGCTCGTCGAGGCGGGCGCGGAGCTCAACATCGCCTCGATCCGGGCCGAGAGCCTCACACCGGCCGTCGCGGAGGTGCTGGCCGCCGCCGGGACGAGAACCGTGACCATCGCCCCGGAGGCGGGTTCGCTCGAGCTCAGGCGCATCATCGGCAAGCCGACGCCTGTCGAGGCGCTCAAACGGGCGGCTGCCGTCCTCGCCGATGCGGGGATACCGCGGCTCAAGCTCTATTTCATGGTCGGCCTGCCGGGGGAGGAGGACCGGGACATCGCGGCGATCTCGGAACTCACGGCCGAGATGGTCCACGTCTTCGCGTCGGGGAGAAGCGGCGCCCGGGTGTCGGTCGGTGCGTCGCCGTTCGTGCCGAAGCCCCGAACGCCGTTCCAGTGGGTTCCCGCACCGGAGCGTCGGGTCGTGCGCGACCGCATCACGAAACTCCGTCGCGCCCTGGCGCGTACGATCCGCATACCGTTCACGAGCGCCGGGCCGAGGGAGGCCGAGCGCGAGGCCGTACTGGCCCGCGGCGGACGTTCGATGGCGCCCGCCATCCGCTCCGCCGGGATTGACCGCGTGCCGTTCCGGGCAGCGCTCAAGCGGTCGGGGATCGACATCAGGGATGCTCTCGCGAGGGAGAGGACTGAGGATGAGACCTTCCCGTGGGAGGTCGTGGAGGCGGGACCTCCGAAGCAGGAACTGCTGGATTCCTACCGAAGCGCCAGGAACCTCATCGAGCGCCGCCGCTGACACCTCGGGCCCATGGGCTACTGCAACCTCTCCGCACCGTCGGCTCGGCGTGGATCGTCCTCACCGTGCACCATCTCCTGGATTGTCGCAAGCAGGTCGGGGAGTGTGTACGGCTTCTGCAGGAAGCGGAAGCCCTTCTCGCGGATGACCGACCATTGTGATTTCTGGTCGGTGTAGCCGCTCGAGAGGAGAATGCGGAGGTCGGGGACGCGCTCGAGCAGGTCGTCGACGAGTCTGAGACCACTCTTGTCGGGAAGGACGACGTCGCTGAAGATGAGCTCGAAGCGTCCCTGCTCCTTCTCGAACACCTCGAGCGCCTCGTCGGCCGCCTTGGCCTCGAAGACCGTGTACCCACTCTGGCGCAGAGCGCGCGACGCGAACTCCCTGACCACCTCCTCGTCCTCGATGAGGAGAATGCGCTGCCCGCCGCCCTGCAGCTGGTCGTACTCGACCGCCTCGCACGCTTCCTCGACGGCGACGTCGCCGTCGGCGGGGATGTAGATGCGGAACACGGTGCCCCGGTCGGGTTCGCTGTAGACGTTGATCCAGCCGTCGTGCTGGCGGACGATGCCGTAGACGACCGAGAGCCCGAGCCCGGTTCCCTTGCCCGGCCCCTTCGTGCTGAAGAACGGCTCGAAGATCTGGTCGATCACGTTCTCCGGAATGCCGCATCCGCTGTCCTCGACCGTGATCCGGATGAAGCGCCCGGGTCTGGCGTCGTG
>WJMD01000054.1 GCA_014728125.1 Candidatus Effluviviaceae Genus V sp. | reverse complement strand
CGAGTACGTGGTCGTCGTCGACGACTGGGACCTGAACGAGGCGAGCGCGAACCCGATGTGGGCCGGGGACGCGGAACGCGACGCGTTCTACGATGCGCTGACCGCGTCGTGCGCGCTGCCGGTCGTCGAGTGGGACATGCTTCAGCACCCGGATGACGGTACCTTCATGCCCCCGGGCGTCGACGCGCTCCGCGGAGCCTCGACCGTCATCTGGTACACCGACGGTGAACCGGCCGGGGGCGCCCCCGAGGGCTGCGGACTCTGGACCGCGTTCCATGCCGCCCCGGGCGGCTATCCGGCGCTGGGCTGCTACGTCCGGGCCGGCGGCAACCTGGTCCTCGCGGGCACGAGGCCGCTCGGCGCGATCGCAGACGACGTGTCGTACAGCGACCCGGGTGAGGCGATCGAGACGAGCGCGGCCGACACCCTGCCGGAGTACGTCTTCATCCGGGACGTGCTCGGGGTCGGAAGCGGCCTGGAGAGCGGGATGCAGGCGAACCCGAGTGCTCCGTGGTCCTACGGTTACTGCTTCCACGGCGCGACGCCTGACCTCGGGGCACCACTCGCGCTGGCGTCCGTCTTCATCGACAGCGTCGGAGAGGGTGGCTTTCCGGCCGAGGGCAAATGGCCGCTCTACGTGTCGGACGTGGAGAACTACACTCGTTGCGGTGTGCCCCATGTCGAGCATGTCGGACCCTACGACGGAATGACCCACGTGCTCTACCGCATGATGTCGTTCCGGAACCCCTCGTTCGTTGACATGCCGTGCGGGCTCCTGAGTCCGTCGGACGGCGTCGGCGGCGGCGTCTGCTACCTCGGCTTCCCCCTCTACTACCTGAAGACCCAGGAGGCGAGGGACATGATCGAGACGGTCCTCGCGTCCTTCGGGGAGCTCTGACGACAGACGAGGTCGCGACGCCGGGCCGCAGGAGATTGACCCTCACCCAGTATATGCGCTATCATTGTGGCATGGAGGAATGTCCATGCCACACCTGCGATGCTGTGCGGCACTGCTCCTGACGTTCTGTCTGGCCTGCACTATCGCGGCGCCTGCCGTGGCCCGCGTGTCCGTCACGCAGCTCACCGATGACGGGGCGTGGTGCTGGTTCTCGGACCCCCGGGCCGTCTTCGACCAGTACGAGCTCGTCACCGGCTGGATCACGAAGACCGGGGTCATCGAGGCCGCGTCGTTCGACCTGCTGACCGAGGAGACGACGGTCGCCGCGCTCGAGCCCAACTGGGAAGCCAACGATCACGATCATCCCGCCATCCTGCGGCTGACCGACGGACGCTACGCGGCCTTCTACTGCCGGCACGCCGTCTCCGGGACGTTCATCACGTACAAGCTGTGCGACGCGCCGGGTGATGTCGGCGCCTGGGGCGCCCGGCAGGTTGTCCCGAAGAACGCCTACGGAGGCGCCGGCGCCACGTACGCGAACCCGCTCCCCGTCCCGGGTCAGAGAGACCAGTACCACCTTTTCTGGCGGGGCGCCGACTGGAAGCCGGGGATGAGCACCGGGACGTACGATCCGTCTTCCGGCACCTGGAACTGGTCCGACTACTGGAAGGTGATCCATGTCGGCTCGGGCCGACCGTATGTGAAGTTCGCGGACGACGACGGCGAACGCATCGGCATCTGCTTCACGCACGGGCATCCAGACGCGACGAACAACAATGTCTACTACGCCGAGATCCGGGCCGATGAGGAGGGCGAGGCGTTCTACCGGGCCGACGGCACCCGGATCAAGGAGTTCGGTGTCGTTCCGCTCCAATGCTCGGAGTGCGACACCGTCTTCGACCGCGAGGCCGCTCCCGAGCTGACCGGGGACAACGCGTGGGTCTGGGACGTCGCCTTCGACCCCGCGGGGCACCCGGTGGTCGCCTACACCACCTTCCCCTCGGAGCGCGTTCACCAGTATCACTGGGCACGCTTCAACGGAACCGACTGGGAGGACGCGACGCTGGTCTACGACTGCGGCGGAAGCGTCGCCGACACGAGCATCCATCCGAAGCAGCACTACTACTCGGGGGGCATCGCTCTCGACCCGCGGAACCCCTCGACGGTCTACCTCTCCAAGAAGCACATCTACTGGGGATGGGACATCGAGCAGTGGAAGACGACGGACGGCGGCGACACCTGGACGGTCGTCTCGATCACTGAGGACAACCCGTACGATAACCTCCGGCCGGTCGTGCCGAGACACGCTCCGCCCGAGTACGACGTCGTGCTCTGGATGCACGGAATATACGACCACTACAACAACGACTCTGAGGAGACGCGGTCCTCGTACAACTACAACACGTCGATCCTGATGTGGACGAACGTCGAGTACGCGGACGTCGAGGAGCCGGTTCCCTCGGTCGCCTCACTGACGAACGTACCCAACCCCTTCCGCGAGGGGACGACGATCGCCTTCGAACTGCCGGAGCCGTCGGCCGTCGACCTCGTTGTGTACGACGTCGGGGGACGGCGAGTCCGGGAGCTCCTTGACGGCGAGCGACTGGCGGCCGGTCCGCAGACGGTCTCGTGGGACGGCCTGGACGACGGCGGGCGACGGGTGGCGAGCGGGGTGTACTTCGTCAGGGCGGACGTCGGCGGACGCGCGCAGGTGCGGCGGGTCACGCTGGTCCGCTAGGCGCGGAGGGAGGCGCCTTCAGGCCGATGCGTCGCAGCGTTCCTCGGCCCGGAGGACCGGCGGGCGGTGCGTGGCCACGTAGGCACGATGGCAGAAGATCGGGAGGCGCGATGAGCTCGCTCCCACGACGCGTTCCGCCTGAGCCCTGTCCGGTCGCCGGGCGACTCCCTGCGTTGGTTGCTCTGACCGCTGCGCTCGTTCTTGCCCCGTGCATCGCCGAGGGTGGGCCGTACACGCAGATACTGACCGACGACGGCGTCTGGTGCTGGGTGTCCGACCCACGGGCTCTCTGCTTCGGGAGCGAGCTGGTCACGGGGTGGGTGACGCGGGACGGTGCGCTCGAGGCCGGTTCGTTGAACCTCCTGACCGGCAGCGTGATGACCGGCGTCCTCGAAGAGGCTTGGGAGTCTGATGATCACGATCACCCCGCCTTCCTGCGACTGAGCGACGGACGCTGTGCGGCTTTCTACTGCAGGCACTCCTCTCCCGGGACATATCTCTCCTACCGGACGACCGTGCGTCCGGAGGATGTCAGCGACTGGGGGCCCCTCCGCGAGGTGTCGACAAACACGCAGGGCGGCGCTGGAGCCACTTACGCCGCGGTGTCCCGCGTGCCGGGCGCGACCGATCAGTATTACGTCTTCTGGCGCGGAGGCGACTGGAAGCCGGCCATGAGCGTCGGAACCTACGATCCCGTGACCACACGGTTCTCCTGGACTGAGGCCGAGCGTCTGATCAGTGTCTTCGACGGCCGCCCCTACTGCAAGTTCACGGAGTGCACATCGAACAGGATCGGCATCGCCTTCACAGATGGTCATCCCGGGGAGAATCTGAACAACGTCTACTACGCCGAGATCCGCGGGGAGGCAGGCGGTCCGGCTTTCTTCCGCGCGGACGGAACGAGGATCAAGTCGGTCGGTTCAGCACCCCTCGTGCCCGCGGAGTGCGACACGGTCTTCGATCGCGAGCAAGCTCCCGAAGAACAGGGAGACAACGCCTGGGTGTGGGATGTCGCTCTGGGTGATTCCGGTGTTCCTGTTGTCGCCTACGTTACGTTCCCTACGAAGAGCGAGCACCAGTATCATTGGGCGCGGTTCGGGGGGAGCGGGTGGAGCGATGCGACGCTGGTGTACGACTCCGGAGGGAGTGTCGCTGACACGACGATTGTTCCGCAGCAGCACTACTACTCGGGGGGCCTTGCTCTCGACCCGCGGGACCCGGGCATCTGCTATCTGTCGCGCAGGAACGCTTGGGGCGGTTGGGACGTGGATCGGTGGGAGACGACGGACGCGGGGGAGGCGTGGTCCGTCTCACATGTCGCTCTCGGGACCTCGGCCGAGCATCTTCGTCCGGTGGTCCCGCGAGACGCGCCTTCCGGGCTCGATGTGGTCCTGATGCTGTGCGGGAGATACGACTTCTTCAGGAACGAGCCCCCGGAGGATCCGTCCGTGTACCATTATGACACATCGATCCTCGCGTGGAAGCGCTGGGCGGACTCCGCCGTGCCGGACGCGCACGAATCGATCGGATGCCTTGTCGGAGTCCCCAACCCATTCCGCGACGCGACGACGATCTCCTTTGAGCTTCCGCAGCCCGGGTCGGTCGATCTCTGTGTGTACGACGTCGGAGGGCGACGGGTACGCGACCTGATGCGCGGCGAGCGCCTCACGGCGGGCCCGCACAGGGTGTCGTGGGACGGTCGGGACGACGGCGGGCGACGGGTGGCGAGCGGGGTGTACTTCGTCAGGGCGGACGTCGGCGGACGCGCGCAGGTGCGCCGGGTCTCTCTGGTCCGTTGATATGGAATGACCGCGTGTCAAGGCATGGGTTCTCTCCTGGCGGCCACCCTTCGGAGTGGCCGTCTGGTGTCTGGTTTCACTTGAGGCGACGGAGAGGACCGGGCGCTTCGACGACGAGTCACGCTGATATTCGCGGGTTGCACTGGCGTCCCGGGCCGAGCCGCATGACTGTGATCCGTCGGGAAGGTCCGCTCTCTAGTGTCGCGAGTTGGGGAGAGGCTCCCTCCGTATCGCATACCGGAGTCGCGCGTCTTCCAGATCTTGCCGGTCTTCATCCGTCGCCTCGAACGCCGTTCTCAGAGTCCATCAGCTTCTCGGTGCACCAGTGGCTGGCTGCAGCGCAGCCCAGATGTAGCCTGTCAACTCGCGAGCCATGGCCACGATGGTCTTGGGTCGAGCGACACCGCGGCCGGTCATGGGCCGATATCGCGCGGCGAGTCGCTCCTGCGCACGATCGGCGATGGCCGGGACGCGAGCGGGCTGCCCTTCCCGGCGCCGCATCAGAGGCGCGCTGAGCTTGGGACGATGCCGATGGTGCCAGGCCGCCTCGACCAGCAGTCGGCGGACGTGCCGGTTGCCAGTCTTGGTGATCCCGCCACGCCGCTGGCGCTCACCACTCGAACACTCGCTGGGGACCAGCCCCACGTACGACATCAACTCCCGGGCCGTGCGGAACCGCCTGAAGTCGTGAAGCTCCGCGACGAGGCACACTGCCGTCACCCTGTCAATGCCCTTGAAGCAGCGCAGCCAGGCCACCGGCTCACGATAGGGATCCCGTTCTCCGAACTCACCGAGCTGTGTGTCGAGTTACCGCAGACGTTCCTCCAACTGCTGCACCGAGAGCATGTAGCTGTCGAACGTCGCCTCGCTTATCGGATCATCGAACCGCAGCTTCTCGAGCCAGGCCCAGTGACGTGTGCCCCAGTGATGCTTCGTCTCCCGGTAGATCATGTGTCGCCGAAGGAGGAACTTGCTGAGCCGGTGACGGGACCGCATGAGATCGATCCGAACATCGTCGCGGCAGCGACAGAGACCGCGCAGCGCTTCGTCCGATTCACTCGGAGGATGCACCTCGGTCAGGAGACCGCCCTGCAGGAGCTCAGCCAGCTTGCGGGCATCACGACGGTCCGTCTTGACTCGCATGCCCAACTGCACCGGTGTCAGCGTCGGCGCGATCACGACGCAACTCAGTTACGCCGCCCGCATCTGACGCTGCAGGGCGTACCCGGTCGGCCCAGCCTCGTAGCAGCAACGGACCTCCCCGGGCGCCTGGCGCAGGAGCTTCCGGCACAGGCGCCGGATCGACTCGGATGTCGTCTTCTCCTGCCACTCCCTGACTTCCAGCCCACCCGGGAACAGCGCCGCCACCTTGATCGAGTTCTTGTGAGCATCCATCCCGACCCATGTGATAGTATCGTGAGACACGACCGGCTCCTCTCGTATGCGGCTCTGGTGCCGCAAGCGTCAACCCGCGATGACGGACTATCCGACATCGCATGTCGACCGCTCTCAAGGACGGTACGACTCTACGACCGCGAGCCGGTCGTTCCATTGTGTCTAGGGACGCACGCGGTCCCGAGCCCCGGGCCCCCGGGGGGGGGATATCGGAGGGCATGCGGGTCCGCAGGGCGGCCTGCAGCGCACTTCGCGCCGAGGCGCCGATGCGCAGCGTCGTCGAAGGGGCTGGCAACGCCCTTGATATGTGGTATAATGGTAGTTACTGGTGGGGGCTCTGTCCGGGCCCCGTTGTTGTATCGGTGAACGGGAGTCGCCATGAGGCT
>WJMD01000053.1 GCA_014728125.1 Candidatus Effluviviaceae Genus V sp. | reverse complement strand
TGGTGGGGGCTCTGTCCGGGCCCCGTTGTTGTATCGGTGAACGGGAGTCGCCATGAGGCTCTGCATCGCCACATTCTCAGTGCTCCTTCTCGCGGCGTCTCTCATCGGAGCGACGGCAGCGGCGGCCGATGAGTTCGATGTCGTGCCCGGCGGCGGTCCGGCCGAGGTCACGCTTCTCTCGAGCGGGCCCGACCGCGTCGTCCTGAGGCTGGACCTCGGGACCCTGCTCTCCGAGCACGTCGTCATCCGGGGCGAGGAGCGTGAGAGGCTCCGGCTTCCGGGTCATCCTCAGCTTCTCATCGCGGGCGACCCCGACCTCCCGGTCGTCAGCGCCTCACTGGTCATCCCCGACGATGCGCGGATGCGCGTCCGCGTGCTGGACGAGACGTTCGTCGAACTCGGCCCGGCCGCGCTCGCTCCGTCGAAGGGCAGCCTTCCGCGTTCGGTCGATCCACGGACCGTCGATCATGTCTTCTCGGATGTCTTCGAACGGAACGCCTGGTACCCGGAGGCGCTCGTCGAGCTCGGGGAGCCGTTCATCATGCGCGACGTCCGCGGGACGACGGTCCGCATGCACCCCGTGCGCTGGAACCCCGCGACCGGCGCGCTGCGCGTCTGGACGAGCGTCACGTTTGCGGTCGAGACCGACGGCCCCGGCGAGAGAAATGTCCTGACATCCCGTCCGCCCTCGTCGAGCCGGGAGTTCGAGACGCTCTACCGGACGACCTTCCTGAACTACGGGACGGACCCGAGCCGCTACCCCTCCGTCGCCGAAGACGGACCGATGCTCATCATCACGAACGACTCGTTCTTCGAGGAGGTCGCGCCCCTGGCGCAGTGGAAGAACCAGCGGGGACTCGAGACGACGGTCGCGAAGCTCACGCCGATCGGCAGGACGCCGGACGACATCAAGGACTACATCACATCGCTCTACAACGCCGAGGGCCTCGCCTACGTCCTCCTGGTCGGAGACGACGACCAGATGCCGTACTTCACGTACTCGGGACAGGCGGCCGACCCGATCTATTCGCTCATCGCGGGCTCCGACAGCTACCCTGAGCTCTTCGTGGCGCGGCTCTCCGCCGAGAGCGAGGAGCAGGTGGAGGCGCAGGTCGAGCGCTGGATCGAGTACGAGCGCGATCCGCAGCCCGGAGCCGACTGGTACCGCCGCGCCTGCTGTATTGCCTCGGACGACGACGGCGGGACGGGAACGCCCGACTACGTTCACATGAGGGCTGTTCGCGAGACGCTCCTCGGCTATACCTTCACCGAGGCCGACACGCTCTACGACCCCGGCGTGACCGACGACATGATCCGTGACGCGGTGAACGACGGGCGAAGCCTCATCAACTACCTGGGGCACGGCTCGACGATGGGGTGGTCCACTGGGACCTTCATCAACAACGACGTCAACTCGCTCGTGAACGTCGACATGCTGCCCTGGATCGTCAGCGTCGCGTGCCGGACGGGCCAGTTCACCGACAAGACCTGTTTCGCCGAGGTCTGGATGCGGGCGACCGAGGGAGACGCGTCGACGGGGGCGGTCGGGATCTACGCGTCGACCGTCGGTATGCAGTGGGTACCGCCTCTTGCCGCTCTCTCCGAGATCAACCACCTGCTGGTGACGGAGCAGATGCGCACGCTCGGCGGGCTGTGCATCAACGGCGCCTGCGCGATGATCGAGGACCACGGGTGGAGCGGGGAGGCCGAGTTCAAGAGCTGGCATCTCTTCGGAGACCCCAGCCTGCTCGTCCGCTCCGACACGCCGTCGCCCACGACGGCCGCCCACCAGGGCTACGTCGATGACAGGCAGCACTCCTTCATCGTCCAGACGACGCCGGGTTCGACGGCGGCCCTGTCGAGCAAGGGTGTCCTGATCGGCGCGGCGGTCGCCGACTCCATCGGAGTTGCGGATGTCCCGATCGACGGGACGCTTCCGGAGGACTTCGTCACGCTGACCATCACGCGGTCGAACGGCATGACGCTGATCCAGAGCCTGCCGGTGGACGACGGCACGGGTATCGGCGACCCGGCACGGTTCGCGCTGGCGCAGAACACGCCCAACCCGTTCAACCCGGTGACGACGATCCGCTACTCGGTCCCGGCCGACGCGCGCGAGGCGATGCTCGCCGTCTACGATGTGAGCGGGCGACACGTCACGACGCTGGTCGATGGACCCTCGGAGCCCGGTGAGCACGCCGCCGTCTGGAACGGGACGGATGCCTCCGGCCGGCCGGTCGCCAGCGGCGTCTACCTCTACCGGTACGAGGCCGGCGGTCGTCGGGACACGGGCAGAATGGTGCTGCTGAAGTAGATGCCCATCCCGCGCGATCCCCGGAGACGGGGCCCAGCATGCCGTCTCGTTCGTTCTCGCTCCAGAGACTCCTTCTCTCCATTCTGACCGTCGCCGCAGCCGGCGCCGCGCTGCTCCTGGCCCTGGACGGCCGCGGGACGCCGAACGGCGCCTGGGAGCGTCAATCCGGCTCATCGGAGCAGGGAACCTATGCCTTCGAGATGTCCCTGTCCGAGGGTGGTTGGCCGGGCGTCGTGCTCGACGGCGTGCTTGAACCGTCCACGCTCATGTCCAACGTGTGCGGTGCTGACGATCAGGGGTTCCCGTACGTCGTCTTCTGTGACTATGCTGAACCCGAGGGCATCAGGGTCTACACGACAGAGGTCCGGACGACGGCCGGCGACACGGTGGCACATCTCGTCGACACGCGTCTCGTCAGCGCGCTTCCCTCGGAGCGCGGAGCGCCCGACCTCCTCACGTGGCTGCCCGAGGTGTGGTGCGAGCCAGTCGGGAACACGGCCCTCTACGACACGGTGGGCCTCTTTCTCCACAATTACGCGAGCGAGTTCCGTTTCTCCGACCCCGGCACGGTCGAGCGAGCGGTCGCTCGGGCGGCGCGGGGTGAGAGCCTCGTCGTGGTCTCGGGTCTGTCCGTCGTCGGCAGCGAAGGCGCGGCCCGACAGCGTTTCCCGCTCGACCCCCGGTACGTACCCGGCGCTGGTGTGCCGTACAGGACGGGCGGGGAGTCGGTCGTCATTGCGGAGTCCGACATCGGGTACCAGAACACCGATCTCTTTCACATGCTCTTTGACCAGCCGACCCTCGACGACGGTGACCGTGTGAAGATCACGGACACCGACGACCTCGGCGGCAGCCATCGCGGTCTCCTCGCCGTCGCCCCGGAGCGGCAGCGCGTCGCGTGGTACCGGCGGCTCGGCGTGCTGTGCCTCAGACACCATGTGGTCGACCTCGACGGCGACGGATCTGCCGAGATCCTGCTGGAGACCTACGGCGCCGAGAACGACGTCAGCGGAGGAGGCACGACCGACGCCGGGTGCGCCTACGTCCTGTGCCTTGATCAGGGAGGCAATATCCTCTGGCGGCATCGCGTACACGGCGTCTACGTCGGTACGCAGGCCGCGGCGGCCGAGCTGGCCGACAGCCCGGGGCTCGAGGTGGCGGTCACGTGGTCGAGCGGCTACAGCCAGCGAACGGGCGGGGCCGTCGTCCTGTCGGCTGGAGGGGAGGTACTGGCCCGCCGGGACGACCTGGGGGGCCTCTACGGTCTGGTCGTCGCCGACGTCGATGGTGACGGGAACAGCGAGCTTGCGACCGGCGGTCCCGACCGGCATAGGTACCTTCTCAGTGCGCAGCTCGCGATAGAGGCGAGCAGTGTATCGGACGAGGACCTGCTGCTGCCCGCCGGCGGGGCTTCGGGCCCGTTCATGGACTGCGGCGTCAAGTGGCGCAGCCGGACGATCCCGGTGGCCGCCGCCGATCTGACCGGCGACGGCCTTCACAACGTCGTGGCGGTCGAGACGGCCTGGTCAAGGTGGGACGACGTGCCCGGCGGCGGGACGCTCTGGTGCGGGCGCGGCGACCTGGTCGTGCTGGATGCCGAGCTCGAAGAGCACGCGCGGGCAGCGTGTGACTGGAGCTCGTCGGTGTCGGGACGCTACCCGAACGACATGCCCGCGTGCATGCGGGTCGAGGCGTTTCCGCTCGACACGGACGCCGACGGCGAGGACGAGCTGTCGGTCTGGATGCGAACCGGCGGCGTCTACGTGTTCGACCGGTGCGCCCCGGGCGGGTAGCGCACCGGTCGTCGTCTTCTGACCTTCGGTCGCGGCCACGCGACTCGCGGGCCGACTAACTCGCCGGCATCCAGCGCAGGAGCGCGTCGACCTCCGCGGCATACAGCTCCTCGTCGCCCTCGCTGAAGCCGATGTGCCGGTACATCAGGCGTCCCGCATGGTCGATGATGCACGTCGTCGGGATCCCGCGCACACCGTAGGCGTCGAAGGCCTCCCTCTCGCGGTCGTTCAGGATGATGTGGACGGCTCCCTGCTCATCCAGGAAGCTCTCGCCGGCGCCGGGTCTCCGGCCACCGTCGATCGAGATGAACGACACGTTATGTCCCTCATACCGCTCGTTGAGCTCGACCAGGTGTGGAAACTCCACACGGCACGGGCCTCAGCCATAGCCCCAGAACGCGACCACCACGACGTCACCCCGGAGGTCCTCGAGCGACACGACCTCGCCGTCCCGGTTGGGGAGGGAGAAGTCGGGCGCCTGCTCGATGCCCTCGTAGCGGAGCGCCGCTACCATATCGTCGAGCGCGTCCGCGGTGCCGTCGCGGGCTTCGAGACGGTCTGCGAGGAGCCCGCGGGCCGGATCGTCCGCGTCGGGTGAGCGCGCGGCGACCGTCGCCAGAAGCTCGATCGCCCTGTCCTCCGCCCCGGCCGCATCGTATGCGTCCAGAAGGTGGTCGACCATGACGACGTCGAGCGACAGCGACTCGGACATTTTCTCGACCGCTTCCTCGAGGTAGCGAACGGCGAGGTCGTGGCGGCCTGCCGCATACGCGGCCCAGCCCGCCGTGTCGAGAATGTTGACGCTGTCTCGCCGGGACGGCGCGAGCTCGAGAGCCCTTTCCGACAGTTCGAGAGCGAGGTCGGGCTCGAAGCCGCGCTCCGCCATGTCGTAGGCGACCTCGTTCATGAGGCTGGTCGCCTCGAATCCAGCGAGAGACATCATGTCATCGACCGCTCGCCCCGCTTTCTGAGGAGCGTCGTCGACGCCGAGACGGTAGGTCTGGACGAGCGCGAGCCCGCGCGCTGTTTCGTCCGGGGCCGTCTCGAAGAGCGAGTCCGCTGCAGCGAGTCCTGCATCGAGGCCGCGGCGCTCGGCGACCGACTCGACGTACGCGCGGTATCCGAGATCGACCGGATAGATCACGTACTCGGCCGTGCCCTCCTCGACGGCGAGCGCGTAAGTCCGCATCGCCGCCTCGAGAGCGAGCTCCTTGTCGGTCTCCGGGTGCTGCGCATGGAGCCACGCCGAGACGGCGAGCGTCTGTGAGGTCACCTCCTCCATGCCGAGGAGCTCGCGCAGAATGGCCTCGCCCCGCACGTACGCCTCCGGGTCCTCGCTCTGCATGTACCGGAAGTCGAGATAGGAGAGAACCTCCTGGCGGTGCGCGGGCGGGAGCGTGAGCGCGGCGAGCGACTCACCGAGGGCAACGGCCCGTTCTTCGCCGTGCGCCTCGGCCGCGCTGTCGAGACCGACACCGAGGACACGCCAGAGCGGCTCCTGCTCGAGTCCGGGATGCTCGAGCACGTACTCGAGTGCGGCCGTCGACCGGGCCGCGGGGTCGGTCAGCGCGACGATGGCATCGATCTCGGCCTCGGTCTGATCGCCTCCCTGACGGAGAGCGAGCCCGAGCCCCGCCGCGATGACGGCGATGACGACGACGATCCAGAGTCCTCTTCGCATGGCGCCTCCAGTGTACGTGAAGCGTCCTACGCTGCGATGCGCGGGCGCTCCGCAAAACGAATCCTGTTCATTCACGCCGATGCTACACGACTTCGGCGTTGACTTCCAGTCCATCCCTCCGATACGCTATCTTCTGTAGTCTACTGGAGATGCGGATGAGGGGAGCCCCGAAACACCCCTGGGCCGTCTCGGTCCAGGAGGCGTTCCGGATCCAGGAAGAGCTCGTGGCGGAGCTCGTCCTCGACGATGTCGGGGGCGAGCCTCACACGTTCGGCGGCGTCGACGTGGCGTTCGACCGGCGCCGCGACCTCCTGTACGCGGCCATCGTGGTGCTCGACCCCGGCTCGCTCGAAGCGACCGAGGTCTCGTGGGCCTCGATGAAGCCGACGTTTCCGTATGTTCCGGGTCTGCTGTCGTTCCGTGAGGGCCCGGTCGTGTGCGCGGCCTGGGAGAAGCTCGGGACGCGGCCCGATCTCCTCTTCTTCGACGGGCAGGGGATAGCACATCCGCGCGGTCTCGGGCTCGCTTCTCACATGGGCATCCTCCTGGAACGGCCGTCGATAGGGTGCGCCAAGTCGCGTCTCGTCGGCGAGTTCAAGGAACCGAAGCAGAAGCGCGGATCGATGCGCAGTCTGCTGGTCAAACGGCGCAAGGTGGGCGTCGTCCTGAGAACGAAAGACAACACCCGGCCGCTCTTCGTATCGCCCGGCCACGCCGTCACCATCGAGACCGCGGCCGCCCGCGTGCTGGAGACGTGCCGGGGCTACAGACTGCCGGAGCCGACGCGTCTCGCGCACAATGCTGCTGCGCGTGCCAAGCGCGGCGAGCTCGGTCCGGGCGACTGAGGAGCATCAGGTGAGGCGCGTCGCCGGAGGCGCCGCGCTGGAGGGAGTCCGGGTGAAGGCGTACGAGAACGGGATGGGGGGTGACAGGATGCCGAACACGTTTCCTGCCTGCCGCATGTGTGAGAAGGGTGTGCTGGTGCCGCTGTCCGACTACGGTCGCGACGGGGCGGCGATCACCTACAAGGCGTGGGTGTGTTCGAACCCGAACTGTGGTTTTCATCTGAGGATCGACAACGGCGAGATCAGCCGCGGCAACCGGGTCAATGAGGGAACGAAGTAGCTCCTGACACGATCCGGCGTCCGGTCACGGCCCCCGACGGCCGGCGTTGTGCCCGAGAGGTCCCGCCCGCGCCCGACACGCACGAGGGGGGAAGCCTTGTTACGCGCCGTCATTTTCGATCTCGACAACACGCTGACCGACTTCATGAGAATGAAGGAGGTCTCGATCGACGCCGCCATTGAGGCGATGATCGACGCGGGTCTCGAGATGCCGCCCGAGGAAGCCAAGCGCCGCCTCTTCGAGATCTACGACCGTGAGGGCATCGAGGACCAGCGGGTCTTCGACCGGTTCCTCATGGAGGAGTACGGCGAGATCGATCCCATGATCCACACGGCGGCCGTCATCGGCTACCGTCGCGGTCGTGAGTACACACTGATTCTCTACCCGCACGTCAAGCGGACGCTTCTCGATCTCGCGAAGCGCGGCCTCAGACTCTCGATCCTCTCGGACGCTCCCCGCTTCCAGGCCTGGTCGCGCCTCTGCTACCTCCAGCTCGAGCACTTCTTCGATCACGTCATCACCTTCGAGGACACGAACGTCAGGAAGCCCGACCCGGCGCCCTTCCTCCGCGCGATCGAGCTTCTGGAGATGAAGCCCTCCGAGGTGCTGATGGTCGGAGACTGGCCCGCGCGCGACATGACGGGCGCGCACGGCGTCGGGATCAAGACCGTGTACGCGAAGTACGGGGACACCTCCGGCGCCACCCGCTCCGGCGCGGACTACGAGATCGACGACATCGCGGAGCTGGTCACCATCGTCGACCAGCTGATGGCCGACGAGGACGGATAGGTCAGCATGATCCGAGGGGTCGGGACCGACGTCGTCGAGATCTCACACTTCGAGGAAGTCGTCGCACGATCGAGGCCGGGGTTCCTCCGGTATCTCTTCACCGAGCAGGAGATCGAACACTGCGAGAGGTTCCGGGAGCGTATGGCGTCCTACGCCGCGCTCTTCGCGGCCAAGGAGGCGTTTCTGAAGGCCCTCCGGACGGGACTCGCGCCGGGCATGCGATGGACCGACGTCGAGGTCGTCCACGAACGGAGCGGCGCCCCGACCCTCCGTCTTCACAGACGCTGCCGCGAGCTTCTGGGCGACGGCAGCGCCCACGTCAGTCTCTCTCACTCGGAACGCGCCGCACAGGCGGTCGTCGTCATCGAGGACTAGCGCAGGGAGTATCATGAAGCTCGTGACTGCAGACACGATGCGGGCCATCGACGAGCGCGCCATCAAAGGGATGGGCGTTCCGGGTATCGACCTCATGGAGCGGGCCGGACTCGGGACGGCGCGCAGGCTCGAGAGGGTCGCCGATCTGTCAGAGGGCGACCGCGTCGTGGTGGTCTGCGGCAAGGGAAACAACGGGGGCGACGGCTTCGTCATCGCCCGCGACCTGCTGACCAACGGCATGGCTGTCCGCGTGTTCCTCGTCGGTACTGCCGAGGATGTCTCGGGGGACGCCCGCGTCAACCTCGACCGCCTCGACCCGGACGAAGTGATGGAGCTCACGGAGCCAGAGCATCTTCCCGAGCTCGTCGAGTCCCTCTCGAGCGCATCGGCCGTCGTCGACGCCCTTTTCGGCACGGGCTTCTCGGGTGCGCCGCGCGGGCTGTCCGGGCACGTCATCGAGCGGATCAACGCGGCCGGTCGGCCGGTCGTCGCCGTCGATGTCCCCTCCGGGCTGAACGCGACGACCGGCGATGCCGAAGGTGAATGCGTCCGTGCCGACTGGACGTGTACGATGGCGCTCCCCAAGCGCGGGTTCTTCCTCGGCGAGGGACCCCGGGTCGTCGGGGAGCTGTTCGTCGTCGATATCGGGATGCCGGACGAGGCCATCGAGCACGTCGGGGTCGACGACAACGTGATGCTGCCGGATGAGGCCGCGGCTCTCCTGCCGGCCAGAAGCCCCGACTCGCACAAAGGGAGCTTCGGGCGCGTGGTCGTCGTCGCCGGGTCCGCGGGCTACACAGGCGCCGCCGCGCTGGCCGCGACGTCCGCCCTGCGGACGGGCTCGGGCCTTGTGTTCGTCGCCTGCCCGGCCGGCGTGAACGACATCCTGGAGACGAAGCTGACGGAGGCGATCACCCGACCGATGCCGGCGACGACCGACCGCACGCTGTCGCAGCATGCGCTCGAGCCGGTTCGGGAACTGCTTGAGAATGCGAACGTTGCCGCCGTCGGTCCCGGTCTCTCGACCCATCCCGAGACGGTGGCGGTCGTGAGAGAGCTCGTGAGGCAGGCCGTGGTGCCGTGCGTGCTCGACGCCGACGCGCTGAATGCGCTCGACGTCGATCTCATCGGCGCCCGTACGGGGTCGGCGGAGCTCGTCCTCACGCCTCATCCGGGAGAGATGGCGCGGCTCCTCGACACGGATGTCGCTTCAGTGACTTCCGCGCGCCGAGAGACTGCGCTCGAGGCGGCGAGGCGTACGCGGGCCGTCGTAGTGCTCAAGGGCTCGGGCACGATCGTCGCGGAGCCGGGCGGAGAGACCTGGCTGAACCCGACCGGGGGCGTCGGGTTGGCGAGCGGAGGAACCGGGGATGTCCTGACCGGGGTCATCGCCTCGCTCATCGGCCAGGGACTCGAGCCGTTCGAGGCGGCGGCCCTCGGCGCGTACGTGCACGGTCTCGCGGGCGACATCGTCGAGACGCGCATGGGCTCGAGAGGGATGCTGGCCGGGGACGTGCTGGACGCCCTGCCCGAAGCGCTGCTGTCGGTCGAGGGCACGAGGGACCTGACGGGCTGAGAATCCGGTGTGAGGTCGCCACGGCGGCCGATCGGCGCACGACCAAACAGGGGGAGCGATGTCTGAGAACATCCTGAAGGACGCGAAGCGCCTGGCGAAGAAGCTCTCGGACATCAGGCGCGACATCCACATGCACCCGGAGCTGGGCTACGAGGAGACGCGCACGTCGGCGCTCATCGCGAAGACGCTCGAGCGCCTCGATATCAAGGTCACGAAGGGTGTGGCGAAGACCGGCGTCGTCGGTCTCCTGAAGGGGACGGGCAAGGGGAAGACCGTCGCTATGCGCGCCGACATGGATGCCCTCCCGATCACCGAGCAGAACGAAGTGGCCTACAGGTCGACCGTCGAGGGCGTGATGCACGCCTGCGGCCACGACGCCAACACGACGACGCTCCTCGGCGCCGCGATGCTGCTCTCCGAACGGAGAGAGCGATTCTCGGGCACGTTCAAGTTCCTCTTCCAGCCGTGTGAGGAGGCGCCGCCGGGCGGCGCCCAGGCGATGATCGAGGACGGTGTCCTGAAGAAGCCCGACGTCGACGTGATCCTCGGCGTGCACGTCGACCCGATGATCCCCATCGGGAAGGTCGGCGTCCGGGAGGGACCGATGATGGCGGCCGCCGACGACTTCCGGCTGGTCGTCCTTGGCGAGGCGGCCCACGGCGCGAAGCCGCACCTCGGTGTCGATGCGATCGTGCTCGGCTCACAGGTCGCGCTCGCGCTCCAGACGATCCCGAGCAGGCGCATCAATCCGACGCACCCGGTCGTCGTGACCCTCGGCACGGTGAAGGGGGGCTACCGCAGGAACATCATCGCAGACCGCGTTGAGTACGAGGGGACCGCCAGAACGCTCGACGCGAAGGACCGGAAACTCGTTGAGAAGATGATCGAACAGACGGCGGCCCGCGTGGCGAAGTCGGGCGGGGGCGGCTACGAGTTCGAGTACACGCGCGGCTATCCCGTCCTTCAGTGCGATTCCCGGATCACCGACATCGTCCGGAAGAGCGGTCGGGCGCTGCTCGGACGCCGGGCGGTCGTCGAGCTTCCGGAGCCCTCCATGGGAGGCGAGGACTTCGCCTTCTTCGTCAACGAGGTTCCCGGGATGATGTTCAGGACGGGCGCCGGCAACAGGAAGAAGGGCATCACGTACCCCTGGCACCACCCGAAGTTCGACATCGACGAGGACGTCCTCTGGATGGGCGCCGCGGTCCTCGCCGACTCAGGCCTCAGATGTCTCGAGGAGCTGTGATGTCCCGACGGGGCGAGCTCGACCTCATCAAGGCCATCCGCCGCCGCATCGGCGCGCCGGCACCCAGGACCGTGATCGGCCCGGGCGACGACGCGGCCGTCATCGAGCCGGGCAAGGGGCTCCTGCTTCTCACGTCCGACATCTTCGTCGAGGACGTCCACTTCCGGCGGTGCTTCGCGACATTCGAGGACATCGGCGCGAAGTGCATGACGGCGAATCTCAGCGACATTGCTGCCATGGGTGGCTTCCCGACGAAGGCGGTCGTCTCGCTCTGTGTCCCCGACGACCTCCCGGACAACGGCATCGACAGGCTCTACGACGGGATGCTCGACGTCCTCTCGCGGCACGGGGGCGAGGTCGTCGGCGGCGACATCGTCGGGACGCCCGGCGGGCTCGTCGTCTCGATCGCGCTCATCGGGGCGGCCGACCAGGAGCGGATCGTTCCGCGGTCGGGAGCGGTCGTCGGCGACACGATCATCGTGACGGGACACTTCGGAGGCGCCGAGGCCGGGCTGCGTTCGCTGGCGTCGGACCTCGACGAGAACGCGGACGTTGCGGCCGTCAGGAGCCGACACCGCCGCCCCGTCGCGCGCGTCGCCGAGGCGCAGGCGATCATCGATGTCGCCACCCCGCACGCGATGATCGACGTGAGCGACGGCCTCTCGAGCGACCTGCTGCACATCGCCGCCGAGAGCGGCGTCGGCGTCGAGATCGAGGAGGACGCGGTGCCGGTCGCGTCCGAGACCGCGCGGGTGGGAGAGATGCTGGGTGTCGGTCGGCTCGAGCTGGCCCTCGGAAGCGGCGAGGAGTTCGAACTCATTGTCACGATCCCGGGCTCGGAGCTCGAGAGAACGGTTGAGCACGTGCGCGCCGTGACGGGCACGGCCGTGACGCCGATCGGACGTGTGGTTCCCCGGGCTCAGGGCCGTCGCGTCGTGACCGGAGAGGGCGGCGAGCGGGAGCTGACGCGGACAGGGTACGAACACCTGAGTGAGACGGACGAGCGGTGAGAGAAGGACGGGAATGAGGCTTCCGTGGTTCGCCTGCGGTCTGGCCCTGGCCCTCTGCGGGACGGTCGGCGCAGAGACGATCATCTCCGGGAACGTCCTCAGCGACACGACCTGGGGACCTTCCGGGACGCCGTACATCGTGACGGGAGACGTCCGCGTTCGGTTCGAGGCGACGCTCACGATCGAGGGCGGGACCGAGGTGCGCTTCGAACCGGGCGGCTCGCTCACGACCGACGCCGGGTCGGCGATCGTCGCGGCCGGCACGTCGGGCTCGCGCATCGCGTTCAGGTCGTCGACCGCGTCTCCCGCTGTCGGTGACTGGGACGGTATCAGCGTGTACGCGTCGGCCGGCTCGTCGTTCGCCCGCTGCGATTTCCTGCACGCGGACGCCTGCCTTGAGATGAATGTCTCCGACGGCGACGTCGACCGCTGCACGTTCACGGAGAGCGTGGTCGGTATCCGCTGTCTTCGGAGCTCGCCCACGATCACCGGTTGCTCGTTCACGGGTCTGACATCGGTCGGGGTCCTCTGTTGGGGACGGGAGAGCCGGCCCGGGATCAGCGGCTCGAACTTCACCGACAACCCGTGGAACATCTACCTCTCGTCTTACACGTCGCCCCTGGTCACCATCGTGGCGGAGGACAACTGGTGGGGGACCGCCAGCGAACCGGAGATCGCCGCCGGCATCTACGACAACGACGACAGTCCGGCGGTCTACGGCGTCGTCGACTACGACCCGTGGCTCAAGGGCGAGGCCGTGCGGGCGACGACGTGGGGAGCGCTGAAGGCGCTGTTCAGATGATGAACATATCGAGAGGCTAACGAACCGCCTTCTGCAAGGGGCTTTCTGACACAGGCTGCACAGCCCGTAGTTTTATTGTTGACGCGCTGAACAGCTTGTGGTATCTTAGTAAGTGGACTGGGGATCAAGGCCTTCGACCTGACAACAGGTCGAGGGCCTTCTTTGTTTTCACTCTGGGAACAGCGCGCGACCGGGAGGAGCTGGACGGTGGAGAAGCGCTCGGTTGGTCCGAGGATCGCCACGGAGGGTTCCCTGATCCGGTCGGCGGCGAGATGGGCGGGAACCTCCTGCCTTGCCCTGATCCTTCTCACGCTCACGGCGGCGACGGCTCCCGCGTCGGTCACCGCCACGCTGACGTTCGACGTGGAGGATCTCTCCATCTCGTCCCGCAGCGGCTACGATCTCGTGTCGCTGGCGGATGCCGACTACACTACCGCGATCTCCGAGCCAATGCTTCCCGCAGTCACCGTCCAGCTTCTTCTTCCCTCCGGATGCGTCGCGCGCTCCGTGTCGGTCGAGTGCGTCGACACGGTCGCCGTTCCCGGTTCGTACATGATCTCTCCCGTTCCCCGGCCGGCCGCTTTCTCCTCTCACGAGGCAGCCATCGCTCCCCAGCCCAACAGCGAGACATACATGTCGAGGCTGCCCTATCCTCCCAAGGTCGCAAGGCTGGTCGGGGACGGGACACTGGCCGGACACCGCATCGCGAACGTCATCGTGACGCCGCTTCGCTATGTCCCGGCGACCGGCGAGCTCAGCCTCGTGACGGAGCTTCATATCACGGTCGAGACCGCGCCAGGGCGGGCACTGCGCGAGCCCACCGGCGAAGCGGCCCTTCGTGCCGTCAGGCGGTCCGTGGTGAACGCGGACCGGGCTCCCGCTCGCGTCCGGACCGGGGGAAGTGCAACGGTGCGCGAGCTCATCGTGACGACGCCGGCGCTGGCCCCGGCCTTCCAGGAGCTGGCCGACTGGAAGACCCGGAAGGGCGTCCCCGCCGAGATCCTGACGATCGATGAGATCCTCAGCGAACCCGCCTACTCCGGCGTCGATACGGCCGAGGCCATCAGAAACGCCATCACGGACTACGCGGAGAACCGGGGCACCGAGTACGTGCTTCTGGGCGGCGACACCGGACAGGTGCCGGCGCGTCTCGCACACGACTTCTTCTATGACCAGGGTATCCCGTGCGACCTCTACTACGCCGACCTCGACGGCTCGTGGGACGCGGACGGGGACGGCCGCTGGGGCGAGATCGACGACGACGCCGTCGACATGTTCTCGGACGTCTTCGTGGGCCGCGCCCCGGTCGTCGATGAGGCCGACGCGGCGCTCTTTGTCGACAAGGTGCTCGCGTACGAGGGCGCGCCGTTCGACGTGGTGCCCGATTTCCAGCTCGAGATGGTGCTGCTCGCCGAGATCCTCTGGGATGACCCCGACCCCTACACGGACGGCGGCGTCGCTCTGGACATGCTGGTCGACGACTACGTCCCGAACCGTTTCGGTCCGACGACGAAGCTCTACGAGCGCGACGGCACTCTCTCGAAGACCGTGGCCCTCGCCGCCATCGACGCTGGCTGCGGCATCGTCGCCCACGAGGGGCACGCCAACATCGGTCGGGCCAGTATCGGTCCGGACAATCTGGTGAACGCCGACATGGACGCGCTCGCGAACGGCGCCCGCGGCGGCCTCTTCTACTCTGTCGGCTGCTGGTCGGCGGCCATCGACCACGACACGTTCGCAGAGCACTGGCTCCGCTCTGCAACAGGTGGAGGCGTCGCCTACGTCGGGAACAGCAGATACGGGTGGGGCTGCCCCGGGTATCCCGGGCAGTGCGTGTCCGATCTCTACAGCCAGCAGTTCATGAACTCGCTCTTCACGAAGGAGCTTGCTCACGCGGGCCTCGTCCACGCGGACGCAAAGCACCAGTACGTCGGCACCGCCATGACCGACGACTACATGCGGTACGCGATGTACGAGCTCAACCTCCTGGGCGACCCGGAGATGCCCATCTGGACCGACACTCCGGTCGAGCTCGACGTCCAGCACGATGCGGAGATCGAGTCCGACGGCTCGCCGGTCGATCTCGCCGTCTCGGTCACGGCCGGCGGCGGAGCGGTCGAGGATGCCGTCGTGTGCGTGATGTCGATCGACCGCTCGATCTATGAGGTGGTCTCGACCGACGCCTCGGGCCTGGCCGTTCTCTCCGTCGATCCCGGTCAGCAGGACGACCTCCTGCTCACCGTGACGGCGCGGAACGCGGTCCCGTACGGCGCGTCGGTCGGCGTCGTGGGAACCACGGGCATCGTGACGCCGGGAAGCACCGGATCGAGAACGGCGCTCCTTCCGAACTATCCGAACCCGTTCCGCGACGCCACGAGCGTCGCGTTCGAGATGGCCGAGCCCGGCCGCGTCACCGTCGCCGTCTACGACGTGAGCGGCAGGCTCGTAAGAACACTGCTCGATCGTCACGTCGCCGGCGGATCCACATCTGTCCGCTGGGACGGGCGCGATGAGAACGGCCGTCAGGTCGCCTCCGGAACCTATTTCGCCCGGATGCAGACGGACGGCGAGCGCTTTGACAGAAAGGTCCTTCTGATCAGGTGAGTCGCCGGGCCGGCCACCCTTGAAGGTCAGCCGGACGGTCCGGACGTCGGTCGCCGCGACAGCAGCACGTTCCGTGCTTCA
>WJMD01000052.1 GCA_014728125.1 Candidatus Effluviviaceae Genus V sp. | reverse complement strand
CCGTTTCTCCGGCTGGGGCGAACCCGACGATTTCCGGACGCTGTGGAACACGGTCGACATCTCGATGGGCATGACGTTCATGCCCGAGGAGCGGGTGAACCCGTTCGCGAGCCTCGGCTTCGGCTTCACCTTCTGGGAGGTCGAGGACTGGCGCGAGGCGCAGCCGGACGAAGGCTCGACGCCCGACGGCTACGACACCGATGGGAAGCTCCAGCGCCTGCGCGGCACCAACTTCTCGGCGGTCGTCGGCGCCGGCGTGGACTTCTGGCTCAACGACATGCTCTCACTGACCCTCGGCGGACGGTACCGCTACCTCCTCCAGAACGACACCGACAACGTGGGCTGGAGCTCCGTCTACGGGACGGAGTTCGTCGACGCCAACTCCTCGGTGCTCGAGGGCTATCTCGGGCTGGCCGTGCACTTCGGCCCCGGTGACTGCGACGAGGACGGCATCTACGGTCGCGACGACCTCTGCCCGCGGGACCCGGAGGACCACGACGGCTGGGAGGACACCGACGGGTGTCCCGACCCGGACAACGATATGGACGGCATCCTCGACATCGATGACCTGTGCCCCGACGAGGCCGAGGATTTCGATGAGGACGCCGACGAGGACGGCTGCCCCGACGTCGACCGGGACGGCGACGGCATCGAGGACGACGTCGACAAGTGCCCCGACGATCCGGAGGACATTGACGGGCACAAGGACGAGGACGGCTGCCCCGACCCGGACAACGACATGGACGGCGTGCTGGACGGCAGAGACCGCTGCCCCGACACGAAGCCCGGCGTCGAGGTCGACGAGGACGGGTGTCCGAAGCCTGCGATCGAGCTCCGGGACGTCACCATCTACTTCCCGCTGGACAGCCCCGAGCTGTGGGAGACGGAGAAGGAGAAGCTGGACGCCGTGGTCGAGCTCCTGACCGAGACGGAGGGGTACGAGGAGGTCGGGCTGGTCGTTCAGGGTCATGCCTGCGACCTCGGCGACGCCGCGTACAACACGAAGCTCTCGGAGAGCCGCGCGGAGACCGTCGTCTCCTACATGATGGAGCACGGGGTCGAGGAGTCGCGGATCGAAACGGTCGTGGCCCTCGGCGAGTCGGAGCCGGCGCTGCCGAACACCAGCGAGGAGAACCGCGAGATGAACCGCCGCGTCGTCATCATCATGACCGACGAGTAGACCCGGCGGACATGCCTTCTGCAATGCGGGGGAGACGCGCGCCGAGCAGGCCGTGTCTCCCCCGTTCCATACAGCCTCCTGAGCGTCCGCTCAGCCGCACGCCCACATGGCACGCGCTTTGCTAAACCTTGTCAAGTGCAGGTGTTCCGTTCCTCTGAGCACCGGAGACACCGGTGTCTTTCCAGGCGGACCCGCGGAGGCCCGATGGCACCACGAGAGGCACACAAGACCCGCAGCACGACCCTCGTCGCGTCGACCGACCCCGTGCGAGCGGGGAAGCTCGCCGGGTGGCTGATGGATGCGGGCTACCTCGCGATCCTGTGCGATGAGCCCGAGCTCCTGACCACCCGCGCGGTCTCGGAGGGTGCGGATCTCGTGGTGCTCGACGCCGATGCGTGGCCCGCGACGGGCGGCATCTCGTTCGAGCGGGTCGACGACATGGGACGGCGATGGAAGCCTCCCGTGCTGGTGCTCGGCGGCGACGAGCAGGAGCACACCGGCTCGTGTCCCATCGAGTGTTTCACGTATCCGACGCGCCCCCGGGAGTTCCTGACCAAGGTCCGGGCGCTCCTCCGTGTCTCTGCTTCGATCGCCAGCGAGGGCGACAGCTCTCAGCGAGACGATCTGACGCGCCTCTACAGCAGGCATTACTTCGACAAGCGGCTGGAGAAAGAGGTAGAGCGCGCCAGACGGTACTCCAGGTCGGTGGCCCTCGTCATGATCGATGTCGACGGACTCAAGAAGACGAACAAGCGATCGGGCCACCGCGGCGGCGATGCCGTGCTCAAGGCGGTGGCCGACGTCGTGCTCTCCGGGACGCGTCTCTCGGACATAGCCTGCCGTTTCGGCGGCGACGAGATCGCGCTGATTCTCCCCGAGACCGGCTCGAGTGACGCGGCCGCCCTCTCGGACCGTCTGCGCGGCGCCTTCTCCGAGTGCGTCATCCGGATTGACGGAAAGGACGTCATTACGACCGTGAGCTGCGGTGCGGCGTGCTATCCGGACGACGCGCGGGATGCGGAGACACTCGTCCGGATGGCCGACTCGGCGCTCTGTCAGGCGAAGGAGGCCGGCGGGGACAAGAGCGTCGTGGCGTTCAAAGAGAAGGACCGCGAGGACGCGCACCGTCACGGTGCAATGGCGCGCATCCTGCTCGTGGAGGACAACAGCTACAACAGGAGCGTTGCCTCGCTCGTTCTGCGCTCGAGCGGCTACGAGGTCATCGAGGCGGGGGACGGCGTGACGGCCGTGGCACTGGCGCGTGCGACCCGTCCGGATCTCGTCATCATCGACGTGCAGCTCCACGGCATGGGGGGACTCGAGGCCACCCGCCGGATGGTCGAGCTCGAGGAGATGGAGAACATCCCGATCGTCGCACTGACCACGAGAGATGTCCCGGAGGACCTCGAGCAGCTCGTCGCGGCGGGCTGCCGCGGGTATATCACCAAGCCGATCGACACCAACAATCTGGCCACCGCCGTTTCCAACTACCTCGGTCCCTGATGCAGTCGCGGGACCGGGTGTGCCGCCGCGCACCCGCTCCGTGACCGCGTCGGGACGACCGAGAATCCCCGAGCCGGCGACTGCCCCCGCCGGCTCGCTCACGTTCCCCCGGACCTCACCGACAGGACGGTCCAGCGACGGAGACCCTGACGCCGGCCTGCGGACATGTGGTACGATGGACGGCATGAACCGCACGACGTTCGGCCTCAGAGCACTTCGGCAGACCCTCGCGGCTGCAGTTCCCGTGTGTGTCGCGGTCTCCATTCTCGGCGGCTGCGCGCGCCCCCCTGCGACCGGGGAGCCGGACACGTCCGGACAGGATGAACGGGAGGTGCCCGCGGAGACCGCCTGGCGCTGCGAGATCGTCGAGGGCGAGCCGCACGCAACGTGGCCCGACCGCGGCAATGGATGGTCGTCCGCGGGGGGTGTGTTGACGGCCGTCGTGACCTCGTCGTCGTTCGACGACCCCCGGTCGGGAGCGCCTGATCAGGAGTCTGCCGTTCGCGACGCTGCCGCCCGCGCGGTCGCCGTCGCCGGCGAGCAGCTCGCGGCCCGGGGTGTTCCCCGTGCTCCCGAAGGGGCCTCCGCGGACCGCGCCACCGAGGAGCTGGCCTCCACGGGCTCCGCGCAGTTCCCCAGGATCAGCTTCAAGGCCCTCCGCGTCGAGCGCTGTCTTCGCGACGCACACCCAGAGTCATCCACGTACAGAGCAGCCGCTCTCGTCGAGTACCCCATCGCGCTTCTCAGAGGCGACGTGTCGAACGCCGTGTGGGAGAGGAGACGGCTCGCACGCGAGGCGCGCGTCCTGTCGTCGTCGGCCGACCGTTATCTGGATGAGGGGCGCTGGACCGAGGCCGCGCTCGACGCCGGTCGGGCTCGGGCCGCACTGCTCGCCGCAGGAGCGCGCCCCGCAGGCGGCGCGGGCTGGGAGATCGGGGAGCGCGTCGAGACGATCACGGTCGTGCCGCCGCTTGAAGTCCGGTCCGAGCAGACGATGGCGGCCGTGCCGCGGGGCTCCCGCGCCGACGAGCGCGTGTCGTTCCGCTGGTCGTTCGAGCTGGACGGGCGCACCGTCCCGGCCGTCGGCGTCCCCGTCGGCTTCTCGCACGGCATGACGGGCATCGTCGTCGCGGACGCCGCGACCGACAAGGACGGTCGGGCCGGCCTCACGATCCGTCGTGTCTGGAGCCCTCCGGGCGGCTACACCGTGACGACGAGCATCGACACAGCGGCGCTCGCGGCCGCCGGGGCTCACTGGCGGGGCGCGGTACAGGAGACGACCGCGCGGGTCTACATCATCGAGCCCGGACACGGGCTCTCCGTCTGCCTCGACGTATCCGGCACGGGTCCGGCCGATGCGACACAGGTCCGGTCCGGGCTCGAGCAACGTCTCGCGCCGGACGGCTACGAGCTCGTCCCGTGCGGACCGGCGACCGACATCCTCGTGACGGCACGGCTATCGCTCTCGACGGTCGAGAAGGAAGTCGGCTGGACGGCGAGGGTGCTCCTCGAGGCCGAGGCGGTCGACCAGAACACGGCCGGGATGCTGGGTGCGTCTGAGATCTTCGTGGAGGAGACGGTCGACCGCGGGCGCCGCGAGGCCGAGGTGCTCGTCCTCAAGGAGGCCGGCAGGCTCCTCGGCGTCTATCTGAGCGGAAGGGCCCCGGCGCCGTAGGACCAGGCGATGCGGGAGGATCCGACGACCTCGACCTCGAAGGACGAATCGCCCGTCTCGTAGCTCACCGAGAAGAACCCCCACCCCTCACCGGTCACGTTCCCGGAGCTTCCCTGCGCGGGAAGCGGACCCGAGACGGCGGAGACCACGCCGGCCAGCTCTCCCGTCATGGACAGGTCCTGAGCGGCGATGACGAGCGACGTGTCGACCGTCGTCGTCTCGATGACGAGCGAGTCCGGCCCGGAGCGCACGACCGCTCTGACCGCGTAGTAGTCGGCGTCGGCGGACAGGCTCCAGTGCAGTGCGAGCGAGTCGCCGAGGCTGACCGTCGCGGGCGCCGAGACCGAGGCGGCCTCGGGCACGACCGCCGGCGCACGGGCGAAGCCGCTGTCGGTCGAGACCCGGAGCGTGCACGGCGTCCCCGGCTGCCAGACGACCTGCTCTTCCTCCATCGTGGCCCGGAGCAGCGGGCCGTCGATGAGCTCCGGCTCGCCGAAGTCGCGGTAGTTCACCGATGCAATGAGGAGGGACGGTACGGGATCGGCTCCGACCGTGATTGTCGCAGTCGTCGCGGGCGACCCAAGGGTCGTCTGTCTGACGAACGCCCTGATCGAGGGACGGGCCGCCGCATCGTCCGCGTCGGGGCATGTGATGTCGTCCGAGCAGCCCCCCGCCCCGAACGCGACGAGCAGCAGGGTGATCGCTGTGACGCGATAGAGCATCGGTTGCCTCCGCGGCTCAACTACACCGTTCCGGGAAATCGCTTCTGCTTGATGAGCAGGTCTTCGTAGGTGCCGCGCGAACGCGCCTCGATGAGCTCCCCGTCCAGTACGAGCACCTCCGCCGGGGTGGGGTGTGACAGGAAGAGCTGAGGACTCATCGAGAAGCCGTACGATCCGGCGTTCATGATGCCGACGAGGTCGTCGATGGCGATGCTCTCCGGCACGTCCACCTCTCTGGCGGTCACATCGATCGGGGTGCAGAGCGGCCCCGTGATGTGCGCAGTCAGCGACGGTGCGCGGTCGAGCTTGTTGACGACCGCCGCCTCGTGGTCGACACGCATCAGTACCGGCCGTACGAACTGGTTGATGCCGCCGTCGGTGATCACGTACCGCTCGCCTCGGGACTCCTTCAGCTCGACGACCCTCGTGAGGTAGACTCCGGCGTCCGACGTGAGGTACCGCCCGAGCTCGAGAATGAGGCGCGCGTCCTCCCTTTCAAGGAACGGGGCGAAGACCTCCTCCAGGCCGCGACCGAGCGTCTCGAGGTCGAGCTCCTCCTCGTCCTCGTAGTGCGGCACGCCGAATCCTCCGCCGAAGTCGATCGAGGTCACGGGAGCACCGACGGCCTCCTCGACGCGGACCGTCGCCTCGAGCGTCCGCTTCGCGTTCGCCAGGATCTCGTCCTCGTGGAGGATCTGGCTGGCCGTGTAGACGTGGACCCCGACGATCTCGACGGCTGAACGGTCCCAGGCGTCGTCGAGGGCCTCGAGCTTCTCCTCGTCGATCCCGAACTTGCTCGGCCCGCCGGCCATCTGCTCGTGGAGCGGCCCCGC
Organism: Candidatus Effluviviaceae Genus V sp.; assembly: GCA_014728125.1. Taxonomy (NCBI): domain Bacteria; phylum Candidatus Effluviviacota; family Candidatus Effluviviaceae; species Candidatus Effluviviaceae Genus V sp. The sequence goes on along the minus strand of WJMD01000052.1, from coordinate 41,815 downwards.
CGAGCCGTCGCCGGACCTGGAGAGGCCCTTCGACGTGTTGACGCGAAGCGCCGCTCGCGCGGGGAGGCTCAGGAGCTTCGCGATGCGGCCGAGCCGCGAGAGCTCCCTCAGCGTCTCGACGTTGATGGCGTAGACGCCTGCGAGCACCGACTCCTCCAGCTCGCGGTCGGTCTTGCCCGGACCGGCGAAGACGATGTCGAGCGGGTCGTACCCCGCCTCGCCGGCCAGAAAGAGCTCGCCGCCGGAGGCGATCTCCGCGCCCGCCCCGAGTGTGCGCAGGAAGCCGATGAGCGAGAGGGAGGGGTTGGCCTTCATCGAGAAGAAGACCTCGAAGGCCGGCATCGCCTCGCGCAGGGCCATGTAGCGGTCCCGCACGAGCCCGGCGTCGTAGATGTAGAGCGGCGTCCCGTATTCCGCCGCGATCTCGGTGACCGGCACCCCGCCGATCTCGAGCACCCCGCCGCTCTGTTCGAATGTACGAAGCAGTGTGTCCTCCCTCTGTCCGGTCAGGCCTTTCTGTAGATGTCGATCCGCGTCGTGCCCCCGAAGATGTAGAAGGGGAAGGGCTCCGCGATCGCCGTGTCGACGCCGAGCTTGACGTACTCCTCGCACAGGTTGGCGCCCGTCTCGCAGAACATCACCAGTCTCGTGCCGCCGCGTCTCGCCGCATCGAATATGTCCTGCATCGTCTCCGTGGAGATGACCATTCCCGTCATGACGGCGACGTCGTACTCCTCGACAAACTCGAGCGTGCGCTCCATTCCGAGGATGGGGACCCCGTCGATCTCGCAGCCGACCAGCTTCGGATCCCCGTCCGTCCCGACCACGTCGAGTCCGCGGTCCTTCAGGTTCCTGATGATGTTGCCGATGACGCCGACGTTCACGACTCGGCTCGCGTCGTCCGCCTCCAGCAGGCGGAGGACCTCCTCGACGACGATCCGGCTTCGCCATATCGCCTTCTCGGCCGACGAGCCGGTCATCGTCTTCGTCTCATCGGGGTGCTTCTCGAAGGCCGAGAACATGGCGTCGGTCGTCGCCACGTCGAAGCAGCGATAGCGGGTCGAGACCTCGCGGGCGTCCTTGCCGAGAAGCTCCTGCCCCTCCTCGAGCGGAGGGATCCTCGAGCAGTAGCAGGCACCCTCGCCGACCGTCTGGACGAGGAGATACGTGTAGTTGAACGTCCGCTCGCCCGGGTTCGGGCGAAAGAGCAGCTCGGTCCGCCACAGGCCCCTGACCCGGAAGGCCTCGTCGGGGTAGTCGCGGCTCTTCCTGATCCCGATCTCCCTGAGCTCCTTCAGGCAGTCCACGCGTCCTCCTCTGAACACACAGCCCGCGCAGGTTCCCGGTCGTCGGTCGGGACAGCGTCCGCGCGGGCCTTCGTGCGACTATACCAGCCGCCGCGCGCGGCCGTCAATCGGGCCCGCTCACCCCCGGTGTCGGTTCCGGCGGCGCACGGTCATCTCAGCAGCACGAGCTTGCACGTGACCGAGGATCGCCCGACGGCCAGGCGCGCGAAGTAGACGCCGGACGCGGCGCGGGTTCCGCCGTCGGACCTTCCGTCCCACTGTGCCTCGTAGCGGCCGGCGTCCCGGTGCCCTTCCTCGACCACGGACACGAGTCTCCCCGCCACGTCGTGGATGGTCAGGCGGATCCATCGATGATCGTCGCCGACACTGTAGTCGAAGTCGACCGCGCCGCGGGACGGCAGGGCGCTCGACATGGAGAGCCCGTCGTCGGGGGCGGGGAGCGGCACGGGGACCTCCCAGGGACCGTGCGTCACGACGACGCCCGACCGCTCCGTCACGATCAGACGGTAGCGGGGGCTCGAGCCGGGCGGCGGCGCATCGACGACGCGATAGCGGCCTGTCTCGTCCGGGGTCACGGAGTCGGCGACAGTGTGATAGTCGTGACCCGCCAGGGTTCGCTCAAGTCGACAGAAGGCCGGTCCCTCGACGGGGTCGAGGTACCACGCGAGAACGACGGAATCCGTCGTGGCTTCGTGCGAGAAGTACGAGAGCTCCGACGGCTCTTGCCACGACTCGAGCGCGTCGATGACCATCCCGAGGGCCTCGCGGGCGTTCGCCTCTCTGATGTAGTAGAGCGGGAATCCCATGATGACGACGGAGCCCGCGCCGTCGGTCGAGCGTGTCAGGAGCGCGCACGGACGTTCGTCGAAGGCGTCGTTGCGGTAGGCGTCGAAGAGATACAGTCGATCAGTCTCGGGCCCGGGACGGTAGATCTCGCACCAGGGGAGACCGCCGAAGCTCTGGTAGCCGTCGGCCCACGTGCCGAGCGTGTCGACCGGGAGCGGCGGCAGGCCGGTCGCAGCGGGGAGGCCGCCCAGGAAGGCGTAGCCGTAGGCCGGAGGGGCGACCGCGCTCCCCGTCGTCGCGACGCTCTCGACGCCTGCCCGGGTCCGAAGGAAGGAGCCTTGGGGCGTGGTCGAGAGCAGGTCGAGCGGCTCGAGACCGGAGAGCGTCGCGGCCGCCGACTGCCCCTCGACGACGAGGTTCCCGCCGGCCCGGACGTAGCCCTCGGCGAGGCGCCATCCGTCTCCCGCGTGCGCCTGTCGCATGAGCCCGCCGCCGCGTGCGAGCGTCCAGATCACGGTACCGTAGCGACCGATGATCTCTCTGGAGGGGAGTGTGGGCGATCCCTCGACGATGTGCTCGTACGGGTCCCACTCCTCCGCGTCGTCGACGATGCGCGCGTAGAAGCCGTCGTGGGCGCTCTCGTCGACTCCGCCACCGATCCAGTCATCGACATGCAGTATCCCGCGGTCGAACGTCGCAGGCGCCGGGTCGAGCGGTATCCACGCCGCGCTCCTGTCACAGCCCGGTTCGTGCGCGACGACGTAGATCGCGGTGTCGGCGGCCGTCGGGCGGAGAGTGGTCTCGAAGGGCGTCTCGGTGAACGAGTTCGGCGTCCCCGGCATGAGAGAGACGGCCGCCCGATCGGCAGAGCCGCAGTACGCGGACGCGTCGACCGCCACCGAGAGCGACAGCCGCTCGCCGACGAAGACCGGCACGGGGTCGGTCAGCCGCCCCGGGAGTCCGGTGAAGGCGAGAGTGTCGCGCAGGAAGTCGGTCGATATCACGACCTCGGGTGCGACGGCGTCCGTGGCCGTGAAGAGATGGCGGGCTGCGGACGGGTCCCGGCCACCGTCGTCGTCGATCGCGGCCAGCGTGAACACGTAGCTGCCGGGTTCGAGCGAGAGCGTCACCTCTGATACGTCGGGTCCGAGGATCTCCTCCCTTGCGGATGTGCGTCCGTTCGGATGACCGATCGAGAGGACGTCGAGCGCATAACCGCTGACAGTGCCGTCGAAGTCGACGCCGGTCCAGGAGAACGTGGGCGACGTGCAGACCGTCTCGCGGACGGCGGCGCACGTCGCGTGGAGCCGGGTCTCCGGCGGCAGGTTCTCATTGTGGCCGGCAAGGAACGCGACCGACGCGAGGACGGCCGTGTTGATGGCCGTGATCTCCCGAACGATCCCCGTGTCGACGTGTTCCAGGAGGTCGTTCGCCGAGTGGTGATACGGCGAGTAGAGCGGGTTGCTGCTCGTGTCGAGGACGCGGTAGCCGCGCTCGGCGAAGCTGTTCTGGTCGCTCGCCCCGATGGGCTGCTCGACCGCCGTGTAGTCGAGGTCGAGCTGGTCGGCCGCGATGTCGGCGGCGAGCGCCGCGACGGCGTATGAGACGGAGTCCGCGTAGACGATGCCGTCAGGGTCGCCGACAGCGTTGTAGCCGATGGCGTCGAGGTTCAGGTAGAGGACGATGTCGAGGCTCTCGTCGACGGCGCGGGCGACGTAGTCCCGGCTGCCCCACAGCCCCTCCTCCTCTGCGGACCAGCACGCGAAGACGAGCGTGCGCTCGGTCTCGTAGCGGGCGAGCGTTCGGGCGGCCTCGAGGACCGCGGCCACGCCCGAGGCGTTGTCGTCGGCCCCGGGTGCCGGCGCCCAGGGATCGGAGAGGCTCTCGAACGAAACGGAGTCGTAGTGTCCCCCGAGGATCACGTGTTCGTCGGGCCGCGTGGATCCGCGCCGGACCGCGATCACGTTCCACGCATCGACGGAGTCCTGCCAGGTCCAGGTACGGAACGTGTCGACGCGGACGTCGTAGACATCCATCGCTTCGAAACGCTCAACGATCCAGCGCGCCGACGCAAGGCACGAGTCGGTGACGACGTAGCGGGTCCCGAAGCGCTCGAGCCGCGCCATCGTCTCCCGGATGCGCGCCTCGCTCGTCGAGTCGACGAGGGCCTGGAGCGTGGACGCGTCGGGCAGGCGGAGATCGGAGGGTTCGAGTGTTGTCGGGTGGAAGGTCCGCGACAACGCGCCGGCTCCATGGAAGCCCGTCGGACCGTTGTCCGTCGATGAGTGACGGCCGAGGACATGGGCGAGCGGGGCCTCGTCGGGCAGAGCCTGCGCCTGGGCGCCGCCGGGCGCCGGCAGAGCGATCATGATCGCCAGAAGCATGGGCAGCACGGGTACCTCCACGGGACCCAGTATACACATGGTGGCGGGGTGATTGCATGCGACGCCTCTGGTGGGCCGGGCCGTGGGGAGTCGCCGCGTTCCTTGCCGTCCGCGCGCCACCCTGCTAAACTGTCTCGGTGTCGCCCGTGTCGATAGAGGCGCGGGCGTTTGCGACAGCCGCATGAAGCCGCGGCGCAGGGGACCTCGCGGGGTCCCGGCGCGGCGGATAGGTCTATTTCCCGACCGGTCGGTGCCCGAGGGCTGCCCCCCGCGCCGACCGAACACCACCGGACCGATGCATCTGGAGGTCCCATGACGAATGACGGTACCCGGGGCGGAAGCGGCGACGTGGCCGCCATCGAGTCGCTGGCCAGGGCGAGGGCAGCGATCCAGCAGGAGATCCGCAAGGTCATCGTGGGGCAGGACCGCGTGATCGAGGAACTCCTGATCGCCATCCTCGCCAACGGTCACTGTCTTCTGGTCGGCGTGCCCGGCCTCGCGAAGACCCTCATGGTCTCGACGCTGGCGAACGTGCTCGACCTCTCTTTCAAGCGCATCCAGTTCACGCCGGACCTCATGCCGTCGGACATCACGGGGACCGACATCATCGAGGAGGATCCGGTCTCCCACGCGCGGAGCTTCAAGTTCATCCAGGGGCCCGTCTTCGCGAACGTCGTGCTGGCCGATGAGATCAACAGGACGCCTCCGAAGACGCAGGCGGCGCTCCTGCAGGCAATGCAGGAGAAGGAGGTCACGGCCGGCGGGACGACGCACCGGCTGGAGCTCCCGTTCTTCGTGCTCGCCACACAGAACCCCATCGAGCTCGAGGGGACGTACCCGCTCCCGGAGGCGCAGCTCGACCGCTTCATGTTCATGGTCACGGTCGGATATCCGAGCGAGGCCGAGGAGCGGGAGATCGTCGAGACGACGACGAGCGCCTACGCCCCGGACCTCGAGAAGGTCCTGGGCGCCGACGAGATCATTCGTCTGCAGGGGCTCGTTCGTCGCGTGCCGGTCCCCGATCATGTGCTGGAGTACGCGGTCGGCCTGGCCAGGATGACGAGGCCCGAGGAGTCGGCTCCGGAGTACGTCCGGAACTGGGTCAGTTGGGGAGCGGGCCCGCGGGCGTCCCAGTATCTCGTTCTCGGGGCCAAGACGCGGGCAGTCCTCGAGGGGCGGTACGCCCCTGAGACCGAGGACGTGCGGAACGTCGCGCTGCCGGTCCTGAGGCACCGGATCGTCACGAACTTCAACGCCGAGGCCGAGGGCGTCTCGTCGAGCGACATCGTCGAGCGCCTGATCGCCGAGGCGCGCTAGCGGGGGCCTGAATGCCCGAGGAGTCCTACAGACGTTTCCTCGACCCCGTGGTCGTCTCGAAGCTCTCGACGATGGAGCTTCGTGCGCGGCTGGTCGTGGAGGGCTTCGTGACGGGTCTTCACAAGAGCCCGTACAAGGGGTTCAGCGTGGAGTTCGCCGAGCACCGTCAGTACATGCCGGGCGACCCGCTGAAGCACATCGACTGGAAGGTCTACGGGAAGACCGACCGCTTCTATATCAAGGAATACGAGGAGGAGACGAACCTCAGGGGCCACGTGCTGCTCGACGCCAGCGCGTCGATGGCCTACGGCTCGGGCGACATATCGAAGCTCGAGTACGGACGGTATCTCGCGGCGGCCCTCATCTACCTGATGCTGAAGCAGCAGGATTCCGCCGGGCTGCTCGTCTTCGACGAGGCCGTCCGCCGGTTCATCCCGCCACGGTCGAGCGCGACCCAGCTCCACCTGCTCCTGTCGGAGCTCGACGGCGCCGGCCCGTCCTCGGCCACCGACATCGGTCTCGTTCTGAACGACCTCGCCAGGCGCATCAAGCGCCGCGGCCTCGTCATCCTGATCTCCGACCTGCTCGACGACCCGAGAGACGTGCTGCCGGGACTCAAGCACTTCCGGCACCGGAAGCACGAGGTGATCGTCTTCCACGTGCTCGACCCGCGGGAGGTCGACTTCGGCTTCACCATGGACGCGACCTTCCGCGACATGGAGACGGGCGAGGCGATGACCACGGAGCCGTTCACCATACGCCGCGACTACATGGACGCGGTCGAGAACTGGCGCGCGATGCTCCGGCGCGAGTGCGCCGAGAGCAGGATCGACTACGTGCCGGTCAAGACCTCGACGCCGTACGACCGCGCCCTCTTCTCGTATCTGGAGAAGCGGAGGCGGCTGGGCTAGCCGGCGCACCCGGCTCGGATCCGAGGCCGCATCACTGGAGTTGGAGGCTCGTTCGACGTGACGTTCCTGAATGCGGCGTTCCTCTTTGCTGCGCTGGCTGCGCTGCTGCCGCTCGTCATCCATCTCATCAGCCGCCGTCGTGTCGAGACGGTCGACTGGAGCTCCCTTCGGTTCCTCAAGGAACTCGAGCGCCGGAGGATCCGCCGCGTTCGCATCAGACAGATCCTCCTGCTCGTGCTCAGAAGCCTCATCATCCTCCTCGTGGCGTTGGCGCTGGCGCGGCCGACGCTCGAGGGTCCTCTGGCCGGCAACGCGCGAGCGAGGACGAGCGTGGCCATCGTGTTGGACGAGAGCGCCAGCATGGACCGCGAGGCGTCGGGAACGGTGCTCTTCGACGCCGCCGCGGCGCGCGTTCGGGAGATCGTGGCGCTTCTGGACGAGGGCGACGAGGCCTTTCTCGTCAGCGCTGCGGGACCCGCGGCCTCTCTCGTTCCCGATGGCACCGTGAGCCCCGATGTGGTCATTCAGGAGCTCGTGGAGCGGGCTCCGGCCGACGCGGCAACGGATTACACGGGTGCCGTGGAGAAGGCGCTCGCGCATCTGGCCGACGCCCGGAACCTCAACAGAGAGGTCTATCTTGTCGGCGACCTCGCGGCCGCCGGCTGGTCCGGAGAGCCGTCGCTGCCGGATGTCGGCACCGACGGTGCGATGTGGCCTCCTAGAGTGTACGTGCTGCCGCTCGAGGGACCCCTCGGGAACAACGCCGTTCTCTCGGTCGGTACAGAGCGGATCTACGGCGGCTCACGCGGCCGCTACGCCGTGACCGCCGAGATCACCACCACGAGACGAGGCCCGCTCGAGCTGCCTGTCCGCCTCTTCGTGGACGGCGTCCAGGTCGGTCAGACCGGGGCGGACCTCCAGGCCGGCGACAGGGCGACCGCACGGTTCACGGTCGCGCTCGGCGAGTCCGACTGGCATGCGGGGCGGGTCGCCATCGAGCGCGACGTGTTCCCGAACGACGACGCCCGCTTCTTCGTTGTTCCCCCGTCGCGCACCATCGAGGTGCTCGTAGCGCGTCCGGAGGGTGCCGGCGAGGATGCCGGATACGTCGAGCGCGCGCTCGACCCCCTGGGAACGGCGGAGAGGTTCCGCCCCGTGGAGGTTCCGGTCGGCGAGGTCGCGGTCCAGGAGCAGGGAAGGTTCCCGGTCGTCGTACTGGCCGACGTCGGACGCCCCGGCGCCGAGGCTGAGCGATGGCTCCGTCGACACGTGGCGTCGGGTGGCGGGGTGCTCGTCGTCCTCGGAAGCAGGACCGACGTGAGGGCGTGGCGCGGCAGCGCGCTCGAGGAGCTGTCCGGGGTGCGGCTCGTCGAGCCGGTCGAGCGCCGTCAGGGTGTGCGCCTGGCGCCGACCGGCAGGGGACACCCCCTCCTCGAGGGGCTGAGCACCGGCGGGCGCCTGATCGAGGACGTGGTCGTCCGGCGAGCACTCCGAGCCGACGCGTCGGGGGAGAGCGTGCTGGAGCTTCCCGGCATCGGCCCCGCCCTCACGTTCACGAGTACGGGAGACGGGACCGTCGCCACGTTGCTCTTCGGCCTCGAGCTTGAGGCGGGCGATCTTGCGCGCAGCGGACTGATCGTGCCGCTCCTGCACCGCGTGACGGAGCGGCTGTCGGGCGGGGCGCCCGGGACCGGCCAGGGCGTCGCGGGAGAGCCGCTCGAGCTGCGCCTCGCAGCGGCGCCCGCGGGCGGCATCGACGTCGTGCCCCCGTCGGGAGCGACCTTCGCGGCGGGGACACCCGACGGTGCCCGACCCTCGGTTGTCATCGACGATACCCGGGAGGCAGGCATCTATACCGTCGAGACACCCGAGAGAACGCTCGCCATGGGAGCGGTCAATTTGGCGCCCGAGGAGTCGATGCTGGAGCCGCTCGAGAGGGGAGAGCTCGAAGACAGGCTCGGTGGACTGCCGGTGGTATGGATCGCCGGCGACGAAACCGTCGCCGACGCCGTCCTTGTTTCCCGTCGAGGCCGCGAGCTCTGGCGCGTTTTCCTCTATCTGGCGCTGGCGCTTCTGACCGTCGAGATGTTCCTTGCGAGACCGCGCGGCGCCGGGAGGCGTGGGGGCGGAGTGGAGGGCTGATGCCCGGACGACGTATCGTCGAGAGAGCGCTCGAGAGCGGACCCGTTCCGGACGTCGTACGCCGTGTGGCGGACGGCGGTACCCGCCTCTGGGTCTCGGGACTTCTCGGGTCCTCGAAGACGCTCCTGGCGGCCGCCCTGGCTCGGGAGGACGGGCGTGCCTGGGTGGTCATGGCGCCGAACGCGTCGGACGCCGAGCACGCGCACGACGACCTGGTCACGTTTCTCGGTCCCGGGCGCGTCCAGTTCTACGGGGAGTGGGAGACCCTTCCGTACGAACGCCGCTCGCCGCTCGCCTCGATCACCGAGACGCGTCTCGTTACACTCTCGCGTCTCACGCGCGGAGAGCCCATCGTCGTCGTGACCACCCCGAAGGCGGCCATGCAGACGACGCTCCCCCGGCACGTGCTCGCCGACGTCACCCGCACCATCCGTCGCGGCGACGAGGTCGATCTGGAGAACGTGACCCGCTCTCTCGTCGACCTGGGATACCGCCGCGTCCGGATCGTCGAGGACTCGGGCGACTTCAGTGTGCGCGGCGGCATCGTGGACGTCCTGCCGTTCGGCTACGACGACCCGATCCGTGTCGAGCTCTTCGGCGACACGGTCGAGTCGGTGAGACAGTTCGATACCTACACACAGCGCTCGATCAGCGATCTGGATGAGGCGACCATCCTCCCGAGGCGCGAGGTCGTGCTGCAGGAGGAGGGCGCGGGCGAGTTGGCCGAGCGTCTCCGGAAGATCCACCCCGCCGACTCGACCGACCGCGACCACCTTCTGGCCGGGCTCGATACGCGCTTCTACTTCGAGGGCGTCGAGCAGTATCTCCCGACCATTCACCCGGATGCTGAGACGCTGGCCGACTATCTGCCCGAGGACGCCGGGGCCTTTCTGATCCGCGAGGAGGAGATCCACGACCGCGCCGAGCAGCTGTCGCTCGAGGCCGCGACCATCTACTCGGAGCGCAGGCAGGAGATGCCGCTCTGCGACCCCGATTCGCTCCTGGTGCCCTTCGAAGGCGTTCGCTCGAAGATGGCCCGCAGGGCGCTCGTCACAACGGGTCTCGTCCAGAGCGGCCGGATCGAGGGGCTCGAGCGCATCCATGTCGAATCGCATCTGCAGGAGTCGTTCGCATCGAACCTCGAGCTCCTGAGAGGGCGTCTCCAGCAGCTCGCGCGCGACAACCGCGTGATCATCATGTGCGACAACGCCGGGCAGGCCGCCCGACTGAGCGAACTCCTGGAAGAGACGGCCGGCGTCGTCGAGATGGAGGTCGGCAGTCTCGAGAGAGGATTCTCGCTGCCCGCGTCCCGGCTCGTCGTCTACACCGATCACGACATCTTCCAGCGCTACCGCCGCCGGCGGAGACGGAGGATCCGGGGCGGCGCGCCGCTCGCGAGCTTCGAGGCCCTGTCGCAGGGCGACTACGTCGTCCACGTCTCCCACGGCATCGGCCGCTACGTCGGGATCGAGCGTGTCGAGGCGGACGGTCGGCTGATCGACTGCGTCGTCGTGGAGTACGCCGACGAGGGGCGCGTCTACGTCCCGGCCGACGAACTCGACCGGCTGCAGAAGTACGTCGGCAAGGAGGGACACGTCCCGCGCCTCAACAAACTCGGGACGCCCGCGTGGCAGAAGACGAAGGAACGGGCCAGGGAGGCCGCCGAGAAGCTCGCGCGCGAGCTTCTCGAACTCTACGCCTCGCGGAGGGCGAGACCGGGCCACGCGTTCGGTCCGGACAACGTCTGGCAGCAGGAGCTGGAGGCGTCCTTCATCTATGAGGAGACCGACGACCAGCTGCGGGCCACCGAGGAGATCAAGGAGGACCTCGAGTCGAGCCGCCCAATGGACCGCCTGATCTGCGGCGACGTCGGGTTCGGAAAGACCGAGGTCGCGATCCGGGCCGCCTTCAAGGTCGTCATGGACGGAAAGCAGGTGGCCGTGCTCGTTCCTACGACGATCCTCGCGCAGCAGCATCTGACGACCTTCCGGGACCGGCTGGCCGAGTACCCGGTCCGCGTCGACGTGATCTCGAGGTTCCGCACGGCGGGCGAGCAGAAGGAGATCCTCGAGCGTCTGAAGGACGGAAAGGTCGACATCATCATAGGCACCCATCGCCTGATCCAGAAGGACGTCGAGTTCAGCGACCTCGGGCTTCTGGTGATCGACGAGGAGCAGCAGTTCGGGGTGCTTCACAAGGAGGCCATCCAGCGGCTCAAGCAGTCGGTCGACGTCCTGACGATGACGGCGACACCGATACCGCGGACGCTGCACATGTCGCTGATGGGCGCGCGCGACATGTCGATCATCGCCACGCCTCCGCGCGACAGGCTCCCCGTCCGGACCGAGATCTCACCGTTCGACGACGAGCTGATCACCGAGGCGGTCATGCGGGAGATCGACCGCGGCGGTCAGGTCTACTTCGTCCACAACCGCGTCCAGACGATCGAGGCCATGGCGAGCTACCTCAGGAACCTGCTTCCCGAGCTCAGGATCGAGATCGGACACGGGCAGATGCCGGAGCGGCAGCTCGAGGACGTGATGTTCCGGTTCCTGGACGGGGAGATCGACGTCCTGGTCTGCAGCATGATCATCGAGTCTGGGCTCGATATCCCGAACGTCAACACGATCATCGTCAACCGCGCGGACCGGTTCGGTCTGGCGCAGCTCTACCAGCTCAGGGGCCGCGTCGGCCGGTCGAACCACAGGGCCTACTGCTATCTGCTCATTCCCAGAGACATGAACATCACGCCGATCGCCCGTCGCAGGCTGGCGGCCATACAGGAGTTCACCGACCTCTCGTCAGGCTACAAGCTCGCAATGCGCGATCTCGAGATCCGCGGCGCCGGGAATGTCCTGGGTGCTGAGCAGCACGGCCATATGATGGCGGTCGGCTTCAACCTCTATGCAAGGCTTCTCCGGGACGCCGTCGCGAGGATCAAGGACGGCGCCGTGCCGGAGGAGGCCGAGGCGACGGTCCATATCAAGGTGGATGCATACATCCCGAACGACTACATTCCCGACAACGACATGAAGATCGACATCTACAAGCGGATCCGCGACACGAGGGAGGTCGAGCCCGTGGACGGCCTGGCGGAGGAGCTCAGGGACCGTTTCGGGCCCCCGCCGCAGGAGGTGCTGGCCCTCCTCGACGTCCAGGCGATCCGTATCCTCGCGAGGGAGACGGGGTTACGGCGGGTCGAGCTGGCCGGCGGCTCCGTCGAGTGCGAGTTCGCCGAGAGCCGGGAGCCGACGCCGGGAGCCATCCGCGCCGTGCTGTCGGCATGCACCGAGCCTCTCGAGTTCGACGCGCGGGGCGCGCTCGTCTTCCGTTTCCCGGCCCCCTCGACACGCCGCGGCGCGCTCGAGACAGCCCGTCGGGTCTTGTCCGACTTCATTGACGCACTGCACCGGTCTTCGCTACACTCGAAGGCTCGAAAGAGGACGAGACAACGCGAACGAAGGAAACAGCGAGACCCCGACTCCAACGAGGCGAAAGGAGCACAGGCATGAAGCGTATCACCATGTTCGCTCTGGCGCTCGCGGTGGCGGCCGCCGTGGTCGCCGGGTGTTCGAACGTCGAAGACCAGGTGGTCGTCAGACTGACGGACACTCAGGGTGAGCTCGAGCCGAGAGAGGTGACGGTCGGCTACGCCAACGACAGGCTGGACCGGATGCCGCCCCACCTCCTTCCGACCGAGGGCGGCGAACAGGCCAAGCGCGACTTCCTCGAGGAGATCATTCGCAAGGAGCTTCTGGTGATCCACGGGCTTCGCACCGGCGTGCTCGAGGACGAGCGCCTGCCGGATGCCATGAAGTACTTCGAGGACGCCAAGGCCGAGGAGATGCTCCGAGAGAAGATGGTGCTCGAGCCCGCCAGACCCACGGACGCGTACATGGATAGGTACTACGAGGCGAGGGACGCGATGCTGCAGGTGCAGGAGATCGTGGTCCCCACGAAGGAGCTGGCGGATGAAGCGTACCGCCGCGTGACCGAGGGCGGCGAGGATTTCGGCCGGGTGGCCATCGACATGTCGCAGGCTGCGAACGCGAAGGACGAGGGTCGTCGGCCCGTGACGGCCTGGCAGGACTTCCATCCCCTGACGCGCGTTCAGCTGATGGACGCGACGGAGGGCGACATCACCGAACCGTACACGATCGGCGATACGTGGTACATCTACAAGATCCTCTCCCGCAAGCCTGCAGCCGACAAGAAGCCGCTCGAGGGGCAGCACCGCAGGGCCCTCGAGAGCGAGGCCTTCGGCTTCCGGCGGAGCATCAAGGAGTTCGAGGTCTACGAGATGTGGAACGAGAAGGCCGCGGCCGACTATAACGATGAGGCCGTCGCCGTCGTCGGGGAAGGCATCGAGCGGAAGCGGGCGGAGGTCATGCCCGAGTCCGGCGAGGACCTCCCGTTCGAGGAACGCCTGGAGCTGGCGAAGATCAAGATCGTCCCCGATCTCACGGACGAGCAGAAGGAGATGCGTCTGGTGACCTATACCGTCGGGGACGAGGAGATCACCATGACGGTCGGTGACCTGGTTGAGTTGCTGGAGGAGACCCCCGGCATGGAGGGCATCAAGACCGGCACCGAGCGCGCGGTAAGGAGCTTCCTCACGCGGAAGATCCAGGAAGAGAGCGTGCAGCACGCGATCGAAGAAGAGGGATACCGTGAGTCACAGGAGATGGCCGACCACCTTGCCGAGCGCAGGGAGGAGTTCATCGTCGACATCACCTACAGCCAGGAGGTCATCGAGAAGGTCGAGGAGCCGACCGGGCAGGAGATTCGGGACTACTTCCGTTCACACCGGGAGGACTTCGTCGAGCCGCAGGCGGTCGACATCCGCCAGCTGATCGTCGGAACCGAGCAGCAGGCCAACCTCGTCCGCCAGCGGATCGTCGAGGGTGAGCTGACGTTCGATGAGGCCGTGCAGCAGCATTCGATCGATAAGTGGTCGCAGGCGAAGGGCGGCCTCATCGCCAAGTACCATCAGGGCGAGAACAGGCTGGCGTATCTTCAGGACGTGGTCTTCGATCTGGAGGCGGGAGATCTGAGTCAGCCGTTCCGGGCGCCCGGCGGATACGCTCTCGTCAAGGTCGTCGAGACCTATCCCGAGCGGCAGATGGAGTTCTCGGAGGTCGGCGACGTCGTCAAGCAGTCCGTCACCGCGATCCGTCGCGAGGAGCGGCTGATGGAGCTCCTTGACGAGGTCCGCGGGACCGTGGACGTCGAGATCGTGGAGGAGAACCTGCAGCACATCACCGATCCCGCCGAGCTGCGTGCCGAGAAGGAGGCCAACAAGGTCACGGTCACCGCTCCTTTGAACTAGGAGCGCGCGGACGCCCCCCGTACGGCCGGGGGACGTTGCCCGACTGACGACCCGATAGGAGGAAGACGTGGCGCGATGTCGTGTCGCTGCCGTTCTTCTGTGCGTCGCTCTCGCGGCCGCCGCTTGCGGCGGCCGCGAGGACCGTGTGGAGTTGGCGCGCGTCAACAGCTCGGCCCTGACCGTCGAGGAGTTCTACGCGTCGGTCCCGGACGAACTCCTGGCGGTCATGGACCTCGACGACCAGAAGGAGGCTCTCGAGAAGTGGGTGAAGACCGAGATCTTCTACCAGGCCGGCGTCAGGAACGGCGTCGACTGTCGAGAGGATCTCGTCCGGCGCCTCCATGAGATCGAGCGGGAGCTCGTGGCGGAGGCGTTCATCAGGGAAGAACTTCAGGCCGTTGAGGATGTGACAGAGGATGAGGCGAGGGCCTACTTCGAGGAGCATCGTCAGGATTACTCGCTCCAGGTGCGCCTGGCTCACATTCTCGTCCGCAGCAGGCCGGAGGCAGAGCGGGCTCTTGAAGAGATACGCGGAGGCTCGCCGTTCGAGACGGTCGCGGCCTCGACGTCGATCGATCAGACCGCCGCGATGGGGGGAGACCTCGGCTACATGAGGCGAGGCGAGATGATCCACGAGCTGGAGGAGCCGGCCTTCGACCTGAAGGTCGGCGAGGTCAGCGACGTCATACCCTCGAGCTACGGGTATCACATCATCAAGGTCCTCGACCGCCATCCCGGCGCAGGCCGTCCGTCCTTCGACTCGAAGCGGACCGCCGTCATGAACTTCCTGACCTCAAAGCGTCGCAGGGCAGCCTTCGATGATCTGCTGGCGCGCCTCGAGAGTCGCGCGACCGTCGCGATCGACACGGTTGCGCTCAGGGACGCTGCGCGGAGCAGGGTCGAACACGAGGTCGAGGGACCACTCCCGGAGGACGCGCTTTCGCCGGCTGACACAGGCGAGGTCGTCGCTCCATGATAGTTGGAGGTAGTGAATGAAACACGGCAGGATTCACGCGGCGCTGGCCGTCGCGCTGATGCTCATCGCGGCCGTTCCCGCAGCGGGTCAGGAGGAGCAGAGGCAGTTCGTGGACGGCATCGCCGCCGTCGTGGGAAACGAGATCGTACTCGAGAGCGAGATCGACGAGGAGCTCTACATCTACCATATGCGGACGGGAGGACGGGAGCTCAACGAGGAGCGTTCCGCGGAACTGCGCGAGCAGATTCTGGCCGAGATGATCGACGAGATGCTGCTCGTGGCGAAGGCCAGACGGGACTCGATCGTGCTGTCCGAGGGCGAGCTCGAACAGGAGATCGAGGTCCGGGTCCGCGAACTCAGAGAACGCTACGGAAGCGAGGAGGAGCTGCTCTCGGCGCTCGAGCAGGAAGGACTGACGCTCGCTGAGCTCAAGCAGATCTACCGCGACGACATCGAACGCCGGCTGCTCGCGGAGAAGGTCGTCCGGCGGGAGGTGCACGGGAAGATCGACGTGACGTGGGGCGACGTGGAGCAGTACTACGAAGAGAACGCCGAGGAGGTCGCGCACCTGCCCGAGTCGTACGAGATCGCCGGCATCCTCGTCGCGCCCGAGGTCAGCGAGGCCGTCAAGCGCGCGGCATACGAGCGGCTCAGCGAGGCGCGCGAGCGCCTGACGAGCGGAGAGTCGTTCGCGGACGTCGCGCGGGAGTACTCGGACGACACGAGCGCCTCGCGGGGAGGCGAGCTGGGATTCGTTGAGCGCGGCCAGACCGTTCCGGAGTTCGAGTCCGCCCTCTTCTCGCTCGAGCCCGGGGAGACGAGCGGCATCGTGCCGACGCGTTTCGGGTTCCACATCATCCAGGCCGTCGAGCGGGATGGGGACCGCGTGAGAGCGCGGCACATCCTGGCCCGTGTCACGCCTGGACCGGAGGACGGCGAACGCGCCATGGCCGAGGCCGAGAGCCTGCGGGCGGAGGCCGCGGCCGGAGCCGACTTTTCGGCCCTGGCGGCCGAACACTCGGACGACGAGGCGACGGCCGGCGAGGGCGGTTACCTCGGCTGGTTCACTGCGGAGCAGCTGTCTCCCGAGTTCGTGACGGCTCTGAACTCGATCGAGCCCGGCGACATGACCGATGTGATCCGCGGGGACGGAGGCTACTATCTGCTCAAGCTCCTGAGCCACGACCCCGAGCGGGTCGCGGACCTCGACGAGGTCCGCGAGGACCTGAGGGATCTCATCTTCTCCCTGCGGGCCGAGGCCGCCTACGACGAACTGATGCAGGAGCTCAGGTCCGAGATCTACATCGACCTTCCGACCGAGACGGCCACGGAGGGATGAGACTCGATCGGTTTCTCAAGCTCTCAAGGCTCATCAAGCAGCGGAGCGTCGCGAAGGCCGCATGCGACGCCGGCCGCGTCGAGCTGGTCGGCCGCAAGGCCAAGGCCGGGTCCGAGGTCGACGTCGGCGACGAGATCGTGCTGAACCTCCGCGACCGTACGCTCGTGGTCCGCGTGCTCGAGATCCCCAGAGGAAACGTCAGCAAGGATCGGGCGAGAACGCTCTATGAGGTCCTCGACGACACCAGAGCCGCCGGGCGGTGAACCTGAGACCGACCGTCGGCGCATCCTGGTCACGATGGGCGACCCTGCCGGCGTCGGGCCGGAGGTCGCCCTCGCGTGTCTCGCCGACCCGGAGGTCGGTGACCCGCTCGACGTGACGCTGGTCGGCGAGCGCGCCGTCTTCGATGAGTGTGCGTCGTCGCTGTCGCTTCCCCGGCCGGGCACGGTCATCGAGCCGGGACCGTTCGGGCTTCACTACGAGCCCGGGCGCGCAACCCTCCGCGGCGCGCGTGCCGCGCTCGACGCCGTCGAGACGGCGGCGCGACTCTGTCTCGCCGGTGACGCGGACGCGATGGTCACGGGTCCCGTCTCGAAGGCAGCGATCACGGAGGCCGGCGTCGCGTTCAGCGGACACACCGAGTTTCTGGCCGAACTCACCGGGGCGGACGTCCCGCTCATGCTCTTCGTCGCGGGTCCGATGCGGGTCGCGCTGGCCACGACCCACATCGCGCTCGCCGATGTGCCGGGCGCCGTTACCCGGGAGGGCCTCGTCGCTCGACTCCGGGTCCTGAGCCGCGGTCTCAGTGGGCTCCTTGGCATCGAGGGACCCCGCCTCGCCGTCGTGGCCCTGAACCCCCACGCCGGCGAAGGGGGACGCTTCGGCGACGAGGAGGAGAGGGTCATCCTGCCGGCCATCGAGGCCGCCCGAAGTGAGGGCATCGCAGCGTCGGGTCCCCATCCGGCAGACACGATCTTCTGCGGGCTCGGCGACGCGTCGTGCTCTCTCCCGGGGGCGGCGTACGACGCGGCGCTCGCGATGTACCACGACCAGGGCGTCGTCCCGGTGAAGCTCGCGGGGTTCGGGCGGGCCGTCAACGTGACGCTGGGACTGCCCATCATCCGGACGTCGGTCGACCACGGCACCGCGTTCGACATCGCCGGACGTGGCAAGGCCGAGGCCGGCAGCATGAAGGCCGCCGTCAGACTGGCGGGCTCGATGGCCGGACGGCGCGCGGCGGACCCGGACGAGGGCGCGGCCCGGCCTCCGGCCTGAATCGCCTTGACGGTCGCACAAAGCGCTCCCTAGAATGGTAAGTTATCGCAGGACGCGCACTTCGCGGTGCTCACCCCGCGCGGTGCAGGACGAGGAGCTGGAGAGGATGAGCCTGTCGCGCATCCGGGGTCAGGACCAGGCGGTGCGGTTGCTGTCGGCGGCTACCGCGTCCGACCGGATGCCGCACGCGTACCTCTTTCACGGTCCCGACGGCGTCGGCAAGGAGACGACCGCGCTCGAGTTCGCGCGCGCCCTCTACTGCGATGGAGCCGACCTCGAGCCGTGCGGGGAGTGCGCGTCGTGCGCACAGATCGCCGGGCTCGGGCATCCTGACGTTCATCTGATCTTCCCGACACCGACGAGCTTCAAGCCTGCGGCGCGCGCGGAGATACTCGCGGACTACGTAGAGAACGGATACCGCAGCGACGACTACGGACGCAAGACCGCCGTCATCTCGGTCGACAGCGTGCTCTCGGACGTCGTCGGGGCGGCCAGCCGCCGACCGTACGTCGGGCCGTGGAAGGTCTTCGTCATCGCCGATGCCGACAGGATGACGACCGAGGGCGCCAACACGCTGCTCAAGACTCTGGAGGAGCCGCCGGAGGGCACGGTCATCATCCTGACGTCCTCCCGGCCGACGGCGCTGCCCGATACGGTAGTCTCGCGGTGTCAGCGGGTCCCCTTCACGCGGCTGTCGCGCGGGACGATCGAGGGGATCCTCGTCTCGGACGATCGCCTCGGGTTCACCGAGAAGGAGGCGAGGGCGGCGGCCGCGATCGCGCTCGGCAGCGCAGGCGCAGCGGTCCGGGCCGAGAAGAGCGGTCTCGAGGGCGAGCTCGATCACGTCGCAGGGCTCGTCATGGGGAAGGGCCTCACCGGGGTCCGTCCGCTCCTGTCCGAGGCGCAGCGTCTGGCCTTCCGTTTGGGACGTCAGGACCAGGAGCGCCTGCTCGAGCTCATGGCGCTCTGGTATCGCGATGTTCTGGTAGAGAAGGCCGCCGGCGGGGAGGTCGACCTTCTCTACGCATCGCACGCCGACGCCGTGCGCAGCGAGGCCGCGGCGTACGATTACGAACAGCTCGACCGGTTGATCACGGGTCTCGACGAGGCACGACGGGCCATCGAGCGCTACTCGAACCCGTCGATCGTGTTCACGTCGGTCCTTCTTGATGTCGCCGTCGCGCGGAAGCGCGCCGGCCTGACGCGGGGAAGACGCCATGCAGCCTGAGGGGATAGAGGGCAGGACGCCGGAGTCCTTCGAGATCGAGTTCAAGGGCGGCCGTAAGGCGCTCTTCTCGAACCCGAGGAACATCCCCTTCCAGCTGGGAGACTTCGCGGTCGTGCGGGTCGAGCGCGGGCAGGATGTCGGGCGCGTGCTCCGCGAGGGCGAGAACGCCAGCAAGAAGATCCGCGACAAGGGGACCGCCGGTGAGATCCTGCGCAGGGCGACCCGGTCCGACATCGACACATGGGAGCGCATCGAAGAGAAGGAGATGGAGGCCTACAGGATCTGCCAGGAGCTCATCGCCAGGCAGAAGCTCCCGATGAAGCTCGTCGACGTCGAGTGGCAGTTCGACGGCAACCGCATTCGGTTCTACTTCACCTCCGACCGACGTGTCGACTTCCGGAAACTGGTGCGCGATCTCGCGAGCCGCTTCAAGACGCGCATCGAGATGAGGCAGATCGGTGTTCGCGACGAGGCCAGGAGGCTCGGCGGATTCGGCCGATGCGGCAGGTACTACTGCTGCCGCGGGATCATACAGGACTTCGACCCCGTCACGCTCAAGATGGTCAAGGAGCAGCACCTGGCACCGGGCTCCCCGAAGATCTCGGGCGGATGCGGGCGGTTGATGTGCTGTCTCAGGTACGAGCGGGAGTTCTATCAGAAGGCGGGCAAGGAGTTTCCAAAGCTCGGGACCAAGGTCGACATGGGCGGCCGCAAGGGGAAGGTCGTCGCCGTCGACATTTTCCGGGGCCGGGTCTCCGTCTCGGACCCCGAGGGACAGACCATCACGGTGACCCTAGAGAACTTCCTCAAGGGCGACTTCACGGACGAGTCCACGAAGGACGACGAGCGGCAGTACGAGATGTAGAGCTGCCGCGATACGAGAGGCGGGGGAATGGCGGACACGTACTACATCACGACGGCGATCGACTACGTCAACAGCACGCCGCACATCGGGACGGCCTACGAGAAGATCTCCGCGGACGTCTTCGCGAGGTTCCATCGCCTTCTTGGTGAAGACGTCTACTTCCAGATCGGGAACGATGAGCACTCGCTGAACGTTCTTCGTGCGGCGCGAGAGAGAGGCCTTGACCCGAAGACATACTGCGATCAGATGGAGGGCGTCTTCCGCGACATCTGGGAGAACCTCGAGATCCGCTTCGACCGCTTCATCCGCACCACCGACGAGGACCACATTCGCAGGCTCGGGCACCTCTTCCGCGCGCTCGAACACGACATCTACCAGGGGCACTACGAGGGCTATTACTGCGAGTCGTGCGAGGCTTTCCTGCAGGAGAAGGACCTCGAGGACGGCAACTGCCCGACCCACGGAACCTGCCCGTCGTGGATCAAGGAGGAGAACTACTTCTTCCGGCTGTCGAAGTACGCCGAGCCGCTACTCAGGCACATCGAGGAGCACCCCGAGTTCATCGAGCCGGAGTCGAGGCGGAACGAGATCGTCCAGCTCATCCGGGGCGGCCTCGAGGATATCAGCGTGACGCGCGCCGGAAGCGAGTGGGGCGTGCCGCTCCCGATGGACGAGTCGCAGGTCATCTACGTGTGGCTCGATGCACTCACGAACTATGTGACCGGCGTCGGGTTCGGCGAGGACCAGGAGATGTTCTCCAGATGGTGGCCCGCCGACGTCCACATCATCGGGAAGGACATCACGAGATTCCATTGCGTCATATGGCCCGCGATGCTCATGAGCGCCGGCGTCGAGCTTCCGCGGAGGATCTACGGACACGGGTTCGTCTACTTCAAGGGACAGAAGCTCTCGAAGAGTCGGGGCGTGACGGTCGATCCCCTGGAGGCGGCCGACATGTTCGGCCCCTCGGCTCTCCGCTACTTCCTGATGCGCGAGGGCACCTACGGGCGAGACGTTGATTTCACCTGGGAGCAGTTCCGGGCGCGGTACGACTCTGAGCTGGCGAACGACCTCGGTAATCTCGTCTCCCGCGCGACCGCGATGGTCGCGAAGTACCTGGACGGGAAGCTCACGAATCTCTCCGATACATCCGACAAGGGGCTCGAGGAGCTGGCGGGTAGGGTGTGGAGACAGGCCGTCACCGACTATTCCCGCTACGCTCCGCAGGCCGCGCTCGCAGCGATGTGGGAACTCGTCCGCCGTGCCAATCGTCACATCGAGAAGGAGAAGCCCTGGGAGCTCGCGAAGAGCGGCGACGACGAACGCCTGGCGCAGGTTCTCTTCGACGTTTTCGAGGCGGTCCGACAGGTCGCGGTACTCGCGTGGCCCGTCATGCCCGGGAAGTGTGAGAAGATCCTCGAGACGATCGGAGCGGAGTTCCGTGTCGGAGAAGTGCCCCTGGAGGGCATGATGTCGTGGGGCTCCGGGTGGTCACGGGAGATCTTCATCGAGCGGGGCGAGCCCGTCTTCCCCAAGCACACGGACGAGGAACTCGCCGCCCGGTTCGATGTGATGACCGCGTCGGAGGAAGAGGCGACGGAGGACGCGTCCGCCGTCGCCGACGACGAGACGGGAGAGGAGCCTGAGATGGTGAACTTCGACGACTTCAAGCGACTGGACATCCGGATCGCCCGCGTCCTCGAGGCTGAGCGGGTCGAGAAGACCGACAAGCTTCTCAGGCTGAAGATCAGCCTGGGGAGCGAGGAACGCCAGATCGTGGCCGGAATAGCCCAGCAGTACACACCGGACGAGCTCGTCGGCAAGTCGATCGTCGTCCTCGCGAACCTCGAGCCCGCGACGATCCGAGGCGTCGAGTCGCAGGGGATGCTCCTCGCGGCATCGAGCGACGACGGTCTCGCGCTGCTCGTTCCGGACCGCGACCTCGCGCCTGGAACGAAGGTGAGCTAGTGGGCGACGAGCGCGACACCACCGTATCCGGGGACCTGCCGCTTCTGGCGGACACGCACGCGCACCTCGATCTCGAGGACTACGACGCGGACCGCTCCGACGTCATCGTTCGTGCGCGGGCCGCGGGTGTCAGCTTCATCATCAACGTCGGCTTCAACCTGGAGACCAGCCGCGCGGCCATCGACCTCGCCGAGCGGTACGATTTCATCTACGCGTCGGTCGGCATACACCCGCACGAAGCCGCGTCGGTCGACGAACGCACCCTCTCCAGGATCGAGTCGATGGCGGGACACGAGCGCGTCGTAGCCATCGGGGAGACGGGGCTCGACTACTACCGGGACCACTCACCCAGGGACGCACAGAGGGCGGCGTTCCGGGAGCACATCCGGCTGGCAAGGCGCCTCGAACTACCGCTCATCATCCACAACCGGGACGCGCTCGATGACGTGCTCGAGATCGTCGACGACGAGTGCGCGGGCGAGGTCGGGGGCGTGATGCACTGCTTCCCCGGCGACGCGGCGTACGCCGAGCAGGTGGTGCGCCGCGGGTTCCATGTCGGCATCGGCGGGCCCGTTACCTTCTCGTCCGGAGGCCGGCTGGCGAAGGTCGCGGAGACGGTCCCCCGGAGGACACTCCTTCTCGAGACCGATGCGCCGTGGCTCACGCCGAAGCCGCACCGGGGAAAGCGGAACGAGCCGGCCTACGTGGCCTTCGTGGCGGAGCGCGTCGCGGAGCTCAGGGACATGAGCGTCGCCGACCTGGCTCGAGCGGCGACGGGGAACGCTATGCGCCTCTTCCGCATCCCCGAGCGTCCCCCGCCGTCGATCACCTACGAGATGTGGGGGAACCTCTACCTCAACATCACCAACCGCTGTTCGAACGCGTGCAGGTTCTGTGTCCGGTACCAGAGCGATATCCTCTGGGGGTACAATCTGCGTCTCGAACGGGAGCCGACGGTCGACGAGGTGCTCGGCGAGGTGGGCGATCCGACGAAGTACAACGAGATCGTCTTCTGCGGCTACGGCGAGCCGACGATGCGGCTCGACGCGCTCCTCGAGATCGCGGCGGCGCTCAAGAAGAAGGGTGCCAGAGTCCGCATCAATACGAACGGGCACGGGAGCATGATCTGGAACCGGAACATCGCTCCCGAGCTCGCTGAGGTCGTCGACGCCGTGTCGGTCAGTCTGAACGCGTCGGACGCCGAGACCTACAACGAGATCTGCAGACCGAGACGGGGCAAGGAGACCTTCGGACACGTCGTGTCGTTCATCAGAGAGTGCGTGCGCGCCGGGCTCGATGTGACCGCGAGTCTCGTCGATGTCCCCGGCGTCGATGTGGACGAGGTGCGGTCCATCGCGAACGAGCTGGGGGTGCCGCTGCGCGTGCGGGGCGGCGGCGTCGGGCTCATGAGCCCGCGAGGACGGAACACGGCATGAGACCGGCCCCGCCGGGAACGATGCTCCGGAAGTACGGGCTGGCGCCCGCGAAGGGGCGGGGCCAGAACTTCCTCGCCGACCGGAACGCGGCGGCGAAGGTGGTCGAGGCCGTAGGCCCGGACCCGGGAGACATCGTCGTCGAGGTCGGTCCCGGGTTCGGGGCCATCACCTTCGGATTGGTGGAACGTTCGCGGCACGTCGTCGCGGTGGAACTGGACTCGGGCATCGCGGCGGCCTTCCGGAGCGAGTACGGCGATGTGCCGGGGCTCGAACTCGTCGAGGGCGATTTTCTCGATCTCGATCTCGACCGTGTGGCCCGCGAACGCGACGCGTCGGAGCTCATCGTGGCCGGGAACCTGCCGTACGCGATCACGAGCCCGGTGCTCGAGCGAATCGTCGAGGCACGGGACGTCGTGCGTCGGTCTGTGGTCATGGTCCAGGCCGAGGTCGGGGCGCGCCTGGCGGCCGAACCGGGCGACCCGGACTACTCGGCGCTGACGGTCATGCTCGGCTCGGTCGCGGGCGTCAGAAGGCTCTTCCAGGTCAGGCGGACGTGTTTCGTCCCGCGTCCGGCGGTCGACTCGGCCGTCATCGAGATCGACCTCGCCCATCCGCCGGAGCTGGCGTCGAGGGCCTCAACGTTCGAGGGCGTCGTGCGCGCCGCGTTCGGCCGTCGGCGCAAGATGCTCCGATCGGCGCTGAGGCCGCTTCTGGAGCCGGTCGGGGTCACGACGGATGAACTCTGCGCAGCGTCCGGCATCGACCTCAGACGCAGGGGCGAGACGCTGTCCGTCAACGAGTTCGACCGTCTCGCCGTCTCGCTCGACCGGCTCGAACGGGCAGGATGATGCTGAACACTCCCGCTGTGGAGATCACGTGATGGTCCGCCGTCTCATCATACCGGTCGTTCTTCTGGCGACGTTCGCGCTCGCCGCAGCGCCCGCACAGGCGCAGGACGGGGAAGGGGAGAACGGCGAAGGCCCGACCGGGTTCCAGGGCACGAACGACACGGCCTCCCAGGCCGGATTCAGTCCGAAATACGATCTCTCGTACAACAAGGACCAGGACATCTCGAGCTGGAGGCACGACTTCAGTCTGTCGTACCAGCTTTCCCCGAAGATGTCATTCCGGGCCACGACGAACATCACCACCCGGGAGAACGAGGTCCTCGACAGGAACAACCGCCAGGAGAACTGGAACGCCACGCTCGGGGTCAACGTCTCGAGCGCCATCTCGACCGGGTTGAAGTACCACCGCGTGAAGCAGGTCGACATCAGAAACGAGGGAACGGACGAGGAGTCGAAGACGTTCCGGAACAGGGAAAACGTCAGTCTCTCCACGAGCTACAAGAAGGCGTTCCTCTCGGGTCTCAGCGCCTCGCTCGGCACGTCGGCCGGCATCGAACGGAACGAGTACTCGAACATCGAAAGCCGCGGCTCGAACCAGTCGGTCAACGCGGCCCTCACGTACCGGAGGGGCGACCATCTGACGACCGAGATCGGTTACAGCGGGTCACACTCGCTGCTCGACTCGGAGCAGGGCGCGCTCGAGAGCCAGGACGAGTCGTTCAACAACGCGATTCGCGCCTCGTTCGATTACACGATGGAGAACCACAGCGTCCGCGTGAACATGGCTCGTACGGCGGGCGTCAAGGAGTATCCCAAGGACGAGCAGACCGAGCGGAGAGAGCAGGACAGTGAGTCGGCGAACGTCCAGACGACCCTCGGGCTCGTCGAAGGGCTCACGACGCAGATCGGTTTCAACTACAGCCGCTCCAAGGCGACCTATGACATCGAGACCACGAAGGACAGCGAGATCACCTCAAGAGGCGTCGACGCCAGTCTGTCGTACACGCTCGGCGAGACGAACATGTCGGCGACCCTGCGTTCCGAGAAGAAGCGCAACGAGTACTACGATTTCAGAACCGGCGATCAGCAGTCCGGTTCGTTCGGTGCGACGATCTCGCACAGCTTCGGAGAGAAGCTCGAGGCGTCGGTGCAGTGGCGCGTCGGCCTCACCGCTCACATGTTCGACGACACGCGCAACAATGACCAGGACCGCGACATCTACGATCAGGAAAGCTCTCTCAATCTCGAGTACAAGCCGCGGAGGGACCTGTCGGCCGGCCTGAGTGTCCGGATCCGCGAGGACCAGCTGATCTACATCAGGACGTCACGCAGCGGCGATACGAAGACCTCCGAGACCTATGCCGTCTCGCCGTGGATCCGGAAGATCTTCTCGCCGCGCTTCAGCGTCAAGCAGACGTACACGCTCTCGGCCGACTACACGTTCTACAGGTACGAAGAGGACTCGAATTTCCTGATCCGCAACTTCGGCGTGCAGACGACAGCGAACTGGAAGGTGCTCGACCCGGTCAGTCTCTCGATCAGCCACGAGTACCGTGGTCAGGACGAGGGTTCCTACAGAGAGGACGACCAGGGCGTCGAGCGTTACGGCAAAAACAGCGAGCGCGACAATCACAGGATGTCACTGACGCTGAAGTACCGCATCTTCGACGTCATCGACTTTGAAGCCAGCCACGATTACAGCGTCCAAACCAGATGGACCTTCAGCGACGGCGAGCGCGAGTTCGCCTGGGAGCGTTTCGACACCAGCGCCAGCGTCAAGGCCAACGCCACGCACGAGTTCGAGGACGGCACCAAGGTCCGGCTCTCGGTCGGGCGGAAGCACCGAGACGCGACCAACATCGTCGAGCGGCAGAAGGAGGTCTGGGACATCTCGCTCAACATCGTGAGGACGTTCTAGGGAGGGGATACTGTGACGACGGGACGCCGCGTGCTCCTGATACTGCTGGCCTTTGCCGTGGGAGCGATGCTCGAAGGCGGGTGTCTGCTCTCGCCGAGAGATCCCGATGGCCCCCCGAGCGAGGATGAGACGGAGTGGGAGACGCCGGCCTACACCTCGGCCGTGCTCCGGAACCTCAAGAACGCGCTTGAGGGCGAGAGCATCGGGAACTACAAGGACTGCTTCACGGAGGACTTCCGGTTCCACGTCGACCCCTCCGACTCGCTCGATGCGGGGCAGGAGGCCGAGGAGCGCTACGCGAACTGGACGCTGTCCGACGAGGAGACGTACGTCCAGAACATCTTCCCCCGGGCGGAGTCGATCTCGCTGACCCTGACCGAGGTCGAGGACGATTTCCCGCCGGAGGGCGATGACATCTACCGCAAGGACGACTACGAGCTGGTCATCGTGTGGAAGACGGGCGATCTGACCGAGGAGGTCGTCTACAAGGGGCAGGTGACCCTCCACATGAGATACCGCGACACGGGGACGTGGGCCATCTACAAGTGGGTCGACCGGCGCACCGAGTACCCCGAGTACGACACGTGGGGCGTCCTCAGGGGCGACAACCGCGGCTGACTCACCCGCTCGACCACATCGGCACAGTCATTGCACCATGGCGTACGGATTCACCCGACGCGGCGCCCCGTTTCATGGAGGCGACGCGGTCTCCGGACGGGATGTTGAATGAACCCCGCCTCGGCGGCGTCAGTTGACTGAGCGCACAACTCTTGCTATACTGTGAAGCGGTGTGAGTGAGGGGAACACCAGGGGGTGACGCGAAAATGAGGACGACCCGCATCTCTCGGGCCGCGCTTGCGGTCGCAATGTCGGTGTTCGTGCTGGCCTTCGCCGGCTGTCAGAACCCGTTCGCCCCGCCGGGCGGCGGCGACGACGATGACGTCGAGGTCCAGTACAAGACGAGAACGTCTCCCGAGAACGTCATCTACAATCTCAACACCGCGTACGAGTACATGAACATCGAGGAGTACCTCGACTGTCTGGCCGAGGAGTTCGAGTTCCATCTCGCAGAGGTCGATCTCGATGACGACGCCACGCTCCCGGAGTACTGGGGCAAGGCGACCGAGCAGTCGGTTCACCGGAAGATGTTCGGCATCGACCCGGTCCCGGACCCGAACGATGAGGTCGAGCAGATCACGCTGACCCTGACGACCATTACCTACGAGTACAACCAGGGCGCGGATCCCGACGATCCGATGGACGATCGCTGGACGTACCTCATGGACACCGACCTCATGGTGTGGTTCCCGAACAACCTCCAGCGGAGAGCCGACGCGGACGTCGAGTTCGTCTTCAGGATCGACCCTCTGGAGACGGGCCCCGACGGCGAGACGCTCTACGAGATCATCCGCTGGGAGGACCTGGCGACGGCGCCGGGCGGGCGACACTCCACGCAGCCGGTGACCCCCGATGTCGAGGAGACGACCTTCGGACGGGTCAAGGCGAACTACCTGCCGTAGGAACGAGCACGTTTCAGAGAGCCTATCCCGGGCGGCGCTTCCTGAGCGCCGCCCGATTTTCTTGTCGTCCGACCGCTGGGCCGCCGCGCGAGCGCTTCGTGTCACGCCGCCCGGAGTCCTTGCCCGTCCGCTGATGCGGCGGAGCGTCAACGGCTTCCGCACGCACGTGGTTGACCCGCCCGCGCAGCGCCTCTAGAATCCACCCTGTCGACCAGCTACGCGCGCCAGGTTCGGGGAGGCCGCAGCATGCCGAAAGGAAGACCACGACGCGGCAGCAGCGCCCAGCGTTCGCTGCGCCTTTGGATCGTCGCCGCGGCGGTCGTTCTCGTCGTCGCTCTCGTCGTCATCGAGCTGGTGTCGAGCGGCCGGCTGGACGGCGGGCTCGACGTCTCCCTGGGCGGCCGACCGCTCAGTGAACGGGCCGAAGAGCTGGATGGCGCGCTGGCGGAGGCGCTCGTCCGAATGGGCGCGCGCGGGGTTTCGCGCGACGAGGAGAGGCGCATCGAGGAGGGCGATGAGTGGGTCCATCACACGCTCGAGGGCGCTCTGCCGGCAGGATACCCCCTGTACCGTGCGAACATCGTTCTCACCGAGACGGTGCGAGACGCCGGCGGGGAGGTCGTCAGGGGAAGCGAAGGCGAGCCCGACTATCTGGGACAGTCCCGGCTCGAGCTGCGCCTGGGGTTCGGGAACCGGGAGACGCACCGGATCACGCTGCGCGAGACCGAGGGCGAGTGGCCCGAGGCGCGTCACGAGGGTCCGGTGGTAGCGCTCATCATCGACGACTTCGGTCACAATCACGACGAAACCGTCGAGAGCTTCCTTCGGCTCGACGCTCCGATCACGATCTCCGTGCTGCCTCACACGCCCTACGCTGGCGAGATCGCGACGGCAGCTTACGAGGCCGGCAAGGAGGTTCTGGTCCACATCCCAATGGAACCAGAGAGCTACCCCGATTCCGACCCCGGAGAGGGTGCGCTTCTGATGTCGCACACGGTCCACGAGATCCGTCGGCTCGTCGCCGAGGCGGCCGATGAGGTCCCTCACGCGATCGGCGCGAACAACCACATGGGCTCCGCGCTGACAAAGGACCGGCTGCGGATGCGCGCCGTCATGTGGGCGCTCGAGCGCGAGAACCTCTTCTACGTTGACAGCATGACCACGCCGGAATCCGTCGGCTTCCTCGAGGCCGAGCGGGCCGCGATCCCGACGGCCCGGAACCTGATGTTCATCGACACTCTGCTGGACGAGTACGGCCAGGTCGACGTGGCGACGAGGATCTCCGATCTGGAGACGATCGCGCGCGAGCGCGGCGCGGCGATCGGTATCGGACACCCGACGCCCGAGACGCTCCTCGAACTGGCGGCTCTTCTTCCGGATCTGGAGGAGCGCGGCGTCGAGCTGGTCTTCGTGTCCGAACTGGTTGAATAGGAGGGACGATATGCGGCTGTCCGTCAATGTCGATCACGTGGCGACCATCCGGCAGGCCCGGGGCGCCGACGAGCCGGACCCCGTGTGGGCGGCATCGCAGGCGGAGCTGGCCGGAGCTTCCGGGATCACGGTCCATCTGCGGGGAGACCGCCGCCATATCCAGGACAGGGACGTCGAGGTCCTGAAGCAGACGGTCGCGGGCGTTTTCAACCTGGAGATGAAGGCGACCGAGGAGCTGCTCGGTGTCGCACTCGGCGTGCTGCCGGACATGGTGACCCTCGTTCCCGAGGGCGAGGGGGAGCTGACGACGCAGGGCGGTCTCGACGTCATGGCCGAAGAGAAGGACGTGCGGCGGGCCGCGTCGTCACTCAGGGAGGCCGGTGTCGCCGTCAGCCTGTTCGTCGATCCGGACGTCGTGCAGGTCGAACGCGCGAAGGCGGTCGGCGCCGACATCGTTGAGATCCACACGGGTCTCTACGCCGACGCCGGGGATCCCGGCGCGGCCGAGAGGGAACTCGAGAGGATCCGTGTCGCGGTCGGTGCCGCCCGGGAGATGGGACTCGATGTGCACGGCGGGCACGGGCTGACGTATCTCAACGCGGCCCCCGTGGCGGCGATCCCGGAGATCAGTGAGGTCAGCATCGGGCACAGCATCATCGCACGGGCCGTCATGGTCGGCATCGACCTCGCGGTCCGGGAGATGCTGGCGCTGCTCGATGTCGCGTAGGGCCGGCCGTGGAGCGGCGGCGAGTGCCCCGCTGTGGCGGACCGGAGCGCGGGTCTAGTCGCCGCCGGCCTCTCGTCTGCCCCAGCCGATGAGAAGGCCGCCCGGGAGGGCCCATCCCGTCAGGGCCTCCACCACCGGGAACAGGCTGTCGTCGATGTGGCGGATGCCGAAGAGCGGGCAGAAGTGCTCGACCACGACGACTGAGGCCCCTTTCTTCCAGTGGCGCTCCGCGCCCCGCTTAAGCCTGTCGCGCAGCTCCTCGTCGGTGAAGTCGCGCGCAGGAATGCGGTCGGTCCGCGCCACGCTCCGTCTCAGCCACGTCTTCCTCGGGATGACCAGAAGGACCCAGTCCCGCGAGAGCTCGAAGTGGCGGTCGATGATCTCCTGCCGCATCGGTTCCTCGAAGTGCTCGGGGACGCCGTACGACCAGACGATGTCGTACTCGTGCTTGAGGTCGGCGTCGTCACCGATGGCGTTGAACCCCATTCGCTCCATGTAGCGGAGCATCTCCGGGTTCACTTCGTAGAGGTCGGGTCTCTCGCACCGCATCAGCTCGAACAGACGGTGGCTGTGGAGGCCGCGCCCCGCGCCGAGCTCGAGCAGCGTCCGGTCAGGTCCCCATCCGAGGACGGTGGCCACGCGGTCCAAGACGATCTGGTCGACGATCGACCACCTGAGGTTTCGTGCGTCCTGCCAGTAGTTCGACCACTCGTGTGACACGCCGCTCCGGCTCCTTTCCACTGTTGGAAAACGATGTCCCTCCGAGGGTAGGCCCTCGGCGGGGAGCCGGGCAAGGGGAAAGGGGCGGCCGGAAATCCGCGCACGGCCCGCGACGCGGGCCTGTCGGTCGATGACGCGGCCCCTGAGAAGCTGTGGGCGATCGTGAGTGAGGCGCCCGCCGGCTCGGCGAAAAGGGGCTTTCCCGTTGACCGCCGGCGGTAGAAACAAGTATCATCGGGTGTTATGTTTGATACGCACTTCGAGCCGCTCCCGGCCTACGTGAGCCCGGACCCGTGGCTGTCCCGCGGAGGTAGTTCATGACGTCAAACCTGCGGTGGAAGGTACTGCTCGTTCTCATCGTCGTCGTCCTGTCGGCGTGGCGGGCCTCGTACACCTTCCGTTATCTATCGCTCGATGAGGAGCAGAAGGCCGCGATGCCGGCCGAGACGGTCGAGGAACTCGAGGCGCGGTCGCTGCGTCTCGGCCTGGACCTCAAGGGTGGAATGCACCTCGTTCTGGAGGTGGACAAGGAGGGGCTCCCGGCCGACGAGGCCAGGGACGTGATGGACCGCGCCCTCGAGGTGATCAACAACCGCATCGACGAGTTCGGTGTGGCCGAGCCGTCCATCCAGCGGGAGGGCGAGAACAGGATCATCGTCCAGCTGCCCGGGCTCCGGGACGAACAGCGGGCCAAGCGGCTCATCGGCAAGACCGCGCTCCTCGAGTTCGTGCCCGTGGCGACGCCCGACGTGTACGACCTGGCCTTCCGCGCCATCGACCGTGCGCTCGTGGACACCATGAGGGCGCACGGCGAGCTGCCCGAGGAGGACGAGCTGGTTCTCTCCGAGGCGGAGCAGGCGGCGCGCGAGCGTCCCGTGACGGCGAAGGCAATCCTGCCGGGCGACATCCCCTACTTCGCCGAGGAGGATGTCCCCTGGGTCAGGGAGCAGCTCGAACGCCTCGACCTCGACGAGATTCTGCCGCACAAGGAGGGGCAGCCCGGCGTCCCGCGCGTCAGGATCGCCTGGGACAACGAGACCCGGACGATGCAGGACGGGAAGGAGTACCGCGCGTTCTACCTCCTCGAGGACGAGGCGATCATGACAGGCTCTGTCGTCGTCTCCGCCGAGGTCAGGCCAGGGCTCGATCCCGACTACCCGAACTCGCCCGGTGTCCAGCTCCGCCTTTCGCGGAGCGGCGGCCGCATCTTCGCCGACTACACCGGAGAGCACGTCGGCGAGTACCTCGCGATGGTGCTCGACGGCGTCGTGCAGTCGGCGCCCGTGATCCGCGACAGGATCCCCGCCGGCACCCCCGCCTCGATCACCGGGACGTTCACCGACGCACAGGCGAAGGACCTGTCCATCGTGCTCCGCGCCGGCCGGCTGCCGGCGCCGATGACGGTCGTCGAGGAGAGGACGGTCGGTCCGTCGCTGGGACGTGACTCGATCACCCTCGGCGTTCGCGCGATGTTGATCGGCGGCATCCTCGTGGTCCTGTTCATGCTGCTCTACTACCGTGCGTCCGGTCTGGTGGCCATCGGGGCGCTCGCGATCAACATCCTCGTGGTCGTCGCCCTGATGTCGTCGCTCCCCGTGAGCCCGAAGCCGGCGCTGACGCTGCCGGGCCTCGCGGGCATCATCCTGACGATCGGAATGGCGGTCGACGCCAATGTCCTCATCTTCGAGCGCATCCGCGAGGAGATCCGAAACCAGAAGACGGTCCGCGCCGCCATCAGGGACGGTTACGAGCGGGCCTTCACGACGATTCTCGACGCCAATGTCACGACGCTCATCGCGGCGGCCGTGCTCCTTCAGTTCGGCACGGGCCCCGTCAAGGGTTTCGCGGTAACGCTCTCGCTGGGCATTCTCGCCAGCATGTTCACAGCGATCGTGGCGACCCGCGTCGTGTTCGACCTCGTGACGCTCAGCCGGAACGTGAAGCGCCTGAGTATCTAGTCCCGGCCGCCGGGGACGCGTGAGCCCCGGGTCGTGGCGCAAGGAGGCACGATGGAGTTTGTCAAGGACACCCACATCAACTTCCTCGGGCACAGGCGGGCCGCCTTCATCTTCTCGCTGATCCTGATCGGCGTGGGCGTCGTCTCGCTGCTCGTTCAGGGCGGCCCGAAGCTCGGCATCGACTTCCAGGGCGGCATCCTCCTGCAGGTCCGCTTCGAGAAGCCGATCGAGGCCGAGCGGATCCGTGACACGCTCGCCGGCATCGGGCTGGGCGGGGCCGAGATCCAGCATTTCGGCAACGACCGGGAGGCGATCATCCGCGTCAGCGAGGAGGACGACGTCGACCTGACGTCGCAGATCGTCGAAGCTCTCAACGCCGAGAACCCCGACAACAACGCAGAAGTGCGGCGCGAGGAACTCGTCGGTCCGAAGGTGGGAAAGGAACTCCAGTCGAAGGCGACGCAGGCGATCATCTACGCGCTCATCGGCATCCTCATCTACATCTCGATCCGCTTCGAGTTCAGATTCGCGGTGGGTGCCGTGGCGGCGCTCGTCCACGACGTGCTCATCACGCTCGGCATCTTCTCGATGACGGGATTCGAGATCACACTGCCGGTCGTTGCGGCGCTTCTCACGATCGTCGGCTACTCACTGAACGACACGATCGTCATCTACGACCGCATCCGCGAGGACAAGAGGAAGCTGTACGGTCGGAGCTTCGTCGAGATCGTCAACACGAGCCTGAACGAGTCGCTCTCGAGAACGCTCGTGACGTCCCTGACGACGCTCCTCGTGGTCCTCTGTCTCTTCATCTTCGGCGGCGAGGTCATCCGCGACTTCGCGTTCGCGCTGATGGTCGGCGTCATCATCGGTACGTACTCGTCGATCTACGTGGCGAGCCCGCTGGTCGTCGAGTGGCAGATCGCTCAGGACGCGAGGCGCCGGAGGAAGCGGTAGTCGTCGGACCATCGATGAGAACCGACGCGGCGTCCTGTCTCCGGGGCGCCGCGTCTGTTTTGAGGCCGTGGGCTTGAAGAGCCGCCGGCGCGCGCTACAATGAAGAGAGCGGGGGCGTTGAACGCGACGGCCCCGCCGCGCGTCAGACAACGTGCAGACCCGCGAACGGCACGAGGCGTGTACCGATCCCGGAGGGAAGAGGATGCCCAGACGCCGCCTCACACGCGTCATCATCGCCGCGGCGGCCGCGCTGCTGCTTGTTCCGGCGGCTGTCGTGGCCGCGGGCGACGTCTTCACGGTGGCGCAGCTCAAGTACCGCGGGGGCGGCGACTGGTACGCGAACCCGACGGCCCTCCCGAACCTCCTGTCCGCCGTACGTGCGAGGACCGACATCGAGGTCGCTCCGCGGGCCGCGACAGTCTCTCCTTCGAGCGACGACATCTTTCTCCACCCCTTCATCTACATGACCGGACACGGGAGGGTCGCCCTCGACGACGAGGAGGCGGCGAGTCTGCGGCGCTACTTCGAGCGCGGGGGCTTCCTCTGGGCCGACGACAACTACGGCATGGACCGGTCTTTCAGAGAGGCCATGCGGGAGGTCTTCCCGGACCTCGAACTCGTGGAGCTTCCGTACGACCACGACATCTACTCGTCGCACTTCGTTTTCCCGAGCGGACTGCCGAAGATCCACGAGCACGACGGCGGCCCGCCGCACGGATACGGCATCCATCTCGACGGCAGGCTCGTTGTCTTCTACAGCTTCAACACCGACATCGGCGACGGCATGGAGGATCCCGAGGTGCACAACGACCCTCCCGGGAAGCGGGAGGCGGCGCTCAAAATGGGCGTCAACGTCGTCGTCTACGCGCTGACCCACTAGCTCGGCCCGGACGCCACCACGGCCGGGCGCGAGCATCGTGAGAAGAGGCACCGTGGCCATCGACGCGAGCTACAACGAGATTCTGAGACGCATTGCGGACGTGGGCGCCCGCCGGCGCGGCCGGCAGGCTCTTGCCGGACTCCTGGAGGTGCTGGCCTTCCTCCTGGCGGCGTCGGCCACTGTCGTCCTGCTCGACGTCCTCGTGGGCCTCGCAGCTGTCGTCAGGACGTCGCTCGCGCTCGCAGTTCTTGCCGGGCTGGTCGGCGGCCTCGCAGTGCGGGTCGGCCGTCCGCTGGCGCGGCGCTTAGGTCCGCAGGAGATCGCGGCGCGTATAGAGGAACGCCATCCGGAGATGGGCGAGAGGCTCCGCGCGGCGGCCGGTCTCTGGGCGAAGCGCGGGCGCGGGCGCCACGGCTATTCGGTCGAACTCATCGACGCGCTGATCGACGAGGCGGCCGGGCTGGTGCTCGGTCGCGACATCCGGGACGCCGCGGCCGTGCGAGGTCTCGGCCGACGGGCTCTCGTGCTGCTGGTCGTGCTCGCGGTCTCGGTGGCGGCGGTCGGGGCGACGGGGACCGACGGCGTCGCGGCCGTCGGGCGTCTGCGGGAACCCTGGCGGAGCGATGTGATGCCGCGGGTCACGCTGTCCGTCACCCCGGGCGACACAACGCTGGTCTCGGGGTCGAGCCTGCGGGTGCGGGCCGTGGTGCGCGGACCGGAGGACGATGCGCCGCTTTTCGTCACGCGCGACAGGAACGGCGCCGCGACGGAGCGGACCATGACGCGTACCGATGACGGGTACCGGGCGACAGTGTCGGACGTCCGCGAACCCCTCTCGTACTCGGTCGCGGCGGGGGAGACGACGAGCGACGAGTTCGATGTGGCGGTGCTCGAGCGGCCGTTCGTCTCCGGCGTGAGGCTCGCCTACGAGTTTCCGGAGTACAGCGGGCTTGTCCCGAGAACGGTCGACGAGAACAACGGGGACATCACGGCGCTCGCGGGGACACGCGTGCAGGTCGGCATCTCCGGCAGCAAGCCCCTGGAGAGCGCGGTCCTCCGTTTCGAGGACGGCGGCGCTCTCGACCTCGAGAGGATGGGTCCCGCGTCGTTCAGCGGCACGCTGACGGTCTCCGAGAGCCAGGCCTATTCCATCGAGATCGAGGACACGCTCGGTCTGGCGAACGCCGGGCCGCCGACCTACTCCATCAGCGCGATCCCCGACGAGAGCCCGCTGGTCACCATCGTCGAACCGGGCCGGGACATCGAGATTCCGAACGACATGCTTCTCGACATCGCCGTCTCTGCCATCGACGACTACGGAGTGTCGGGGCTCCGGATCCGGTATGCCGTGGACGGCCTGGCCGAGGAGGGGGTGGTCCCGCTTCCGCACGCCGGCGGACGGGAGGTCGTCTCGGAGATCACCTGGGACCTCTCGGAGACGGGCATCCTGCCCGGCTCGGTCCTCATCTACTTCGCCGAGGTTGTGGACAACGACACCGTGACGGGGCCCAAGACGGCCCGCAGCGAACGCTACATCGTCCGCTTCCCGTCGATGGCGGAGATGTACGCGGAGGTGACGGGTGAGGAGGACGCCATCGTCGAGGAGCTCGACGAGCTCGTCGAGGACCAGCAGGAGGTCAGCGACGAACTCGAAGAGATCCGGAACGAGATCCGCAGCGAGCCGGAGCTCGATTGGCAGCGGCAGGAGGAGGTCGAGGCCGCCCTCGACAGACAGGAGGAGGTCGCCGAGCGGGCCGAGGAGATGGCCGAGCGTATGGAGGAACTCGGTGAGAGAATGAGCGAGACCGACCGCGTGACCCTCGAGACGCTCGAGAAGGTGCAGGAGATCTCCGAGATCCTCGATGAGGTGGCCAACGACGAGATGCGGGAGCTGATGGAGCAGATCAGGGAGGCCATGGCCGACCTCGACCCGGAGGAGGTCAGCCGGTCGATGAACGACATGTCTGTGACGCAGGAGGACTACCGCCGCCGGCTCGAGCAGACGCTCAACCTTCTCAAACGCGTCAGGGCCGAGCAGCAGCTGGCCGACGCGGCATCCCGGGCCGAGGAGCTGGCAGCGCGCGAGGAGCGGCTGGCCCGGGAGGCGCGAGAGGCCTCCCCCGGCGAGCAGTGCGACGCGATGGCATCGGAGCAGCGCGACATCAGGGAGCAGACGGAGAAGCTCCGCCGCGACCTCGAACAGGCCATCTCCGACATGGAGCAGGTCGACAGCGAGACCTCGAGCGACATGCGCGAGGCGGCGGACTCGCTCGACGAGTCCGGGACCATCGAGAAGATGAGCCAGGCGCAGCAGAAGCTGGCGGAGTCGATGCCCTCGGAGGCCGCCGCACAGTGCGAGTCGTCCGCCAACGATCTTAAGAGCCTCTTC
Source organism: Candidatus Effluviviaceae Genus V sp. (assembly GCA_014728125.1). Lineage (NCBI taxonomy): Bacteria > Candidatus Effluviviacota > Candidatus Effluviviaceae > Candidatus Effluviviaceae Genus V sp. Next base: position 5,204 of record WJMD01000052.1, on the reverse strand, counting down.
ACCCGCCTCTCGTCATGCCAGGGGGGCGCCTCCTGCAGTCTCCAGCAGCGCGACCGCGAGGCGACGCTCCGGGCGATCGACGAGCTGCTCGGCGTGTCGAACGAACAGGAGGAGATCCTCGGTTCGGTCAAGGATCGACGCCGCATTCCGCGGGACGAACTCGTCGAGCTCGTGGCGAAGCAGACCGACCTCGCCGCGTCGATGTCGAAGATCGCCGAGCGGATGTTCAGAAAGACCAAGGACTCGTTCGCGGTCGACCCGGGCCTCTACCGGGGGTTCGGCATCGTCGAGATGCACATGATGCGCGCGGCGGGGAGCATCGCCGACGGCGGCACGCAGGCCGGCAGGCGGGAGGCGGAGGCGGCGCTTGGCCGCGTCAACGGGCTCGTTGTTGAGCTCCTGACGACGAAGCAGTCGCAGTCGTCGTCGAGCGGCGGCGCCATGCAGCAGCTGATGCAGCAGCTCCGACAGATGGCGCAGAGTCAGTCGCAGCTGAACCAGATGACCGAGCAGCTCCGGCGGCAGAGCGAGGAGTCGGGCATGGGCTCGGAGGTTCGCCGTCAGCTCGCCGACATGAGAGCTCGACAGGAGCGGCTGATGGACGAGGCCAGACGACTGGCCGAGGAGTTCGGCGACCGCGAGGAGATCCTCGGCAGCCTGGATGAGACGGCGAATGAGATGGAGAAGACGCTTGAAGAGATGGAGCGGAGCGGCGCGTCGCAGGAGACGATCGACCGGCAGAAGCGCATCCTCTCGAGGCTCCTCGACGCTCAGCGTTCGTTGAGGCGACGCGACTACACCCGTCGCCGGCGCTCGGAGTCGGGCGAGGACTACGTCCGGGAGTCGCCGGGGGCGCTGCCCGAGGAACTCGAGCGCGCCTCGGAGAAACTCAGAGAGGACCTGCTCCGGGCCATGCAGCAGGAGTACCCGTCGGAGTACCGTGAGCTCATTCGCGCATACTTCGAGTCGCTCTCCGGCGAGACAGGGAGCGATGGAGAGGGGGACGCGGCGCCGTGAGACACGCCCTTCCCGCACTCGCCGCCGTCGTACTGCTGGCGACGCTTCTGTCCGGCGACATCGTCGCGCGGGAGCCGCGCCGCCCGGACCGGGTCGCGTCGGAGCTCGCGGTGGCGCGACACGCGCTCGTCATGGGGGACGTCGACGAGGCCGTCCGCCTCTCCGAGGAGCTCTATCGGAGGTATCCCGACGAGGACCGCGTGTTCTGGGCGCTGGCGAAGACCTACCAGGCCGCCGACCTCCAGAGGGAGCGGCTGGTGCCGCTCCTCAAGGCGCGGCTGGAGCAGAGGCCCGACGACGACCGCGTCATGATGGAACTCGGGGAGACCTACGCACGGCTCGCGGAGTTCGACCGCGCTCACGAGATCTGGCTGGAGCGTGCCCGCAAGGGACGTGCGGACGTGGTCAGGTACTCGGAGGTCGGGGCGCTCGAGGTACGCTACCGGATGTACGAGCGCGCCGTCGAGATCTACCTCGAGGGACGGCGTGTGTCCGGCACGCAGACCTTCTTCAGCGAGGAGCTGGCGCAGCTCTACACTCTTCTCGGTGAGCATGAGAAGGCACTCGACGAGTGCTTCACCACGGCGCGCGAACACCCGGGGATGGACCAGTGGGCCGCCAACCGCGTCGAGCAGATGCTCGACGACGGGGCGGATGAACGACTGGTCCGCCGCCGGGTTGACGCCGTCATGTCCTCCGAGACGGCCACGCCGGGCGAGCTCAGCCTCGCGGGTAGCGTATCGCTGGCGCTTGGCTCATACGACGACGCCCTCAGGGCATTCGAGCTGGCCGACGCGCGGGCCGGCGCAGAGGGCCGCATGCTCATGGAGTTCGCGGAGATCCTCAACGACGAGGGACTTCCGGGCCGCGCGCGGGACGCCTACCGGCTCGTCGTCGAGCGCTACGAGGGCACGGTCAACGCCGCCGTGTCGGGGATCTACGCGGCGCGGCTCCTCGTCGATGTCGGCCGGCCCGATGAGGCGGCCGCGGAGCTCGAGGAGCTGACAACGACCACCCCTGAGCATCCCATACGCGGCGAGGCGCTTCTGGAGAAGGCGGAGATCCAGCTTGAGTCGCTCGACGACCCGACCGGGGCACTCGCGACGCTCGATCGCATTCCCGACGGGGCGCGGTTCCGCCAGCGGTCCGTTCGGGACCGTGTCGACCTCCTGAGGATCGACGCGCTGCTCGCGCTCGGGCGACTGGAGGACGCCGCCGGGACCGCCGCGGCAATCCTGGGGGGGAAGCCCCGGGACGAGACGCGGCATCGCGCGAGATACTACCTGGGTTATGTGGCGTTTCTCGACCTCGACATCGAGGGGTCCCTCGAGCGGCTTCGTGAGCTCGTCGAGGAGGACCCGGCGGGTGTGCTCGTCAACGACGCGCTCCGACTGATGCTCGTGCTCTCCGACGCGCAGGAGACGGGCGACGTCGTCCCGGTCCGGCGGCTGGCCGAGGCGCACGCGGCGCTTCTGTCGGGCGACCTGGCGGAGGCCGAGTCCCGGCTGGAGACGCTGGTCGAGAGCGCCGGGCTCGAGCCGGTGGCCTCGGAGGCCCTGATGCTTCTCGGGCGCGTCCACGAGATGTCGGGCGACTACGACGCCGCGCTCGAGACTTACGCGGAGGCGACCGGAGAGGGCAGGACCCTCGCGACGCGGGCCGAGGCACACATGCGCAGGGGCGCGATACTCACCGGCGAGCTCGGGAGGCCGGGTGAGGCACTCGCCGAGTACGCGATGTTGATCGAACAGCTCCCGTCGAACTTCCTGACCGGCGAGGCCCGGCGCCGCGCCGAGGCCATACGGCGTGAGGAGGGACTGTAGAGGATGACGCGAACACTCCCGGCTCTCATCGTTCTGCTGCTCGTCGCCCAGGTCGCCGCGGGGACGATCCTCGTGCCGATGGACCTGACGCAGGACGACCACCTCAAGGCCTACGGTGTCGCCTACTGGGCGCTCGAGAAGGGCTACCGGGTCGAGTGGCTCCTGAACTACCGCAACGGTTCGTTTCACATCCTCGACGGCGGGCCGGACGTCGCCAGCGAGTGCAACTTCCGGGGGGTGGCCTGGGAGGAGATCGACGGTGCGCAGATGACCGACATGTACGCCGCGATCGAGGAGGGCAACATGGAGGTCGTCCTGCTCGAGAAGGCCCCCGAGGTCGCGCTCTACGCTCCCGAGCTCGAGGAACTCTGGGACGACGCGGTGATGCTCGCCCTCGAGTACGCCGAGATCCCCTACACGGTCCTCTGGGATGAGGAGGTCCTCTCGGGAGAGCTCGACCGGTACGACTGGCTGCACCTGCATCACGAGGATTTCACCGGGCAGTACGGCAAGTTCTACGCGTCCTTCCGGAACGCCGAGTGGTACCGGCGGCAGGTGGCCGACTACGAGGCATCGGCCCGGGAGCAGGGGTATCCGTCAGTCTCTAAGCACAAGAAGGCTGTGGCCCGTGGCATCCGCGACTACGTCGCGCGCGGCGGCTTCCTCTTCGCCATGTGCTCCGCGACCGACAGCTACGACATCGCTCTCGCGGCGGAGGGGGTCGACATCGTCGACACGCCGTACGATGGGAATCCCCCAGAGCCCAGCTGCCAGGAGAGGCTCGACTTCGGACGCTGCGTGGCGTTCGAGGAGTTCCAGCTCATCACCAGTCCGCTGGTCTACGAGTTCTCCGACATCGACATGACTCAGACAGCGAACGCGCGGCCGGAGGAGGTCGACTACTTCACGCTCTTCGAGTTCTCCGCGAAGATCGACCCCGTCCCCACGATGCTGACGCAGTGCCACACGAACGTCGTGAAGGGGTTCATGGGGCAGACCACGAGCTACCGGCGCCCGCTCATCAAGCGCCACGTCACCGTGCTGGCGGACTACCCGGAGACCGAGGAGGTGAAGTACATCCACGGGAATGTCGGCCGCGGCACCTTCACGTTCCTCGGGGGACACGACCCCGAGGACTACCGGCACATGATCGGCGACCCTCCCACCATCCTCTCGATGCACAGGAACTCACCGGGCTATCGCCTGATCCTCAACAACATTCTCTTCCCGGCGGCCGAGAAGAAGGAGCGGAAGACGTAGCGCGGGACGCGGACGCGCTTCGCGTGATACCGCGACCGACGCCGGGAGTCCGGTGTCGCCCCGCGTCGGCGCCTCCCTCGGGCGTTGCGGTCGAGCGGACACTTTTCTTGAGTTTCTGCTGTTCCCTGTGGTATAGTGGTGGCGTCGGACTCAGCCTTCCGGAAAGGAGGGTGACGCCATGAGACGCTTTCTGTTCGCCGCGGCGGCCCTCGCCGCGGTTCTGTGTGTCGTGCTCGGAGGCTGCCGGAAGCTGGGACCCGCGCCGGTCGCGCCTCAGGCGAACGAGCGTGGCCGCGCCGCCGGCGGCCATGAGGTCGAAACGGCCTCCGACCGGAGACACCCCGAGACCGAGATCACGCTCGGGCCCCAGGGAGTCGCCTGCCCGTCCGTGCGGTTCCGCTGGACCGGCTGGGACCGCGACGGCGAGGTCACGGGCTACGGCTACTCGCTCCACGCCTCCGGGGAAGAGGAGCCGGTCGCCTTCGAGGACGATCTGCCCTGCACCACGACCACCGTGACCCTGCACGAGCTTTCGGGAACTCACACGTTCCGCGTGTGGGCCATCGACGACGATGGGTTCAGCGACCCGACGCCCGCGACACGCACGTTCGACTCCGTCGTCGAACTCAACGCGCCGCGCCTCGTCGTCCGGCCGAACCTGCTGGAGATCAGAAGGTTCCGCGGCATGGTGGCGCAGAGCTCGCACAACGACCCGATCGATGTCTTCACGAACGTCACCATCGAGTTCGACTGGTCGTCCACGACCACCTGCGACGTTCTGGCCGGATACGACGTGGCGGTCGACGATACGACCACCCTGGGCGATTCCTACGATCCGTTCCTCACGCACTTCGAGCTCGACGTCGCCCCCGGGCACCAGACGGTCTACATCCAGATGGCCGACTCGCTCGGATATACGACGCGCGGCAGGTACGTGTTGAGGGGGTACGAGGCGACGCACGACGAGTACGTGGTCGTCGTCGACGACTGGGACCTGAACGAGGCGAGCGCGAACCCGATGTGGGCCGGGGACGCGGAACGCGACGCGTTCTACGATGCGCTGACCGCGTCGTGCGCGCTGCCGGTCGTCGAGTGGGACATGCT
>WJMD01000051.1 GCA_014728125.1 Candidatus Effluviviaceae Genus V sp. | reverse complement strand
CGTCGCCCAGCGCGACGGAGCCGGTGAAGTCGGCCTCGAAGACCGAGGTGCTCGGCACACGCGTCATCTCGATGTCGGTCTGACCCGTCCCGTTCTTCGTCCACTCGAGCGTCACCGACGAGAGTTCGATGTTGTCGGTGACCGTGGCCGAGACCGTGGCAGGCCAGTTCGGAACCGTCTGGTCGCCGAGCGGCGTGTGCGCGATGGCGGGCGACTCGGTGTCGACGATGACGCTGAAGCTGAAGACGTCCCCGGGCGCCACGTACGGCAGGAACTCACGCCGCCCGGAGTTGTCCTTCGCGAAGACGTAGTACGAGACCTCGGTTCCTGCGCTCTGCGCCGGGATATCGGCGTAGAACGAGTCGCCGCCGGCGGAGGTCATCACGACCGGCGTCCAGGCGCGCGAGGCGGCGGTCTGCCAGTAGACGAGGAGCGAGTCGGTCACGAGCCCCTGCTCGGAGTGGTCGATGATGTTCGCGCCGACGCGGTAGTCCTGGGTGGTGTTGGCCGTGTCGAAGAGCGGGACGTGGTCGACGTAGAGCATGTAGCGGTCGGTGACGCCCATGGTGCGGCAGTGGATCGCGTCGTCACTGAGCCAGGAGCCGCTGTACCCGAGAACCTCGTAGCCCGGCATCGCGGCCTCGTAGGTCGCGATGGCCGCCGCGTCGTTCGAGGTGCCGTAGGTGGGGACGAGGACCTTGTCGTTCAGGATGATCGAGTTGGTGTACGGCTCGTCGTTCGGAGCATAGACCCGCACGACCTCGTAGGGACGGCCCCACGAGCTGTTGATCGACTCGAGATAGTCGGCCCGGGCCTCGAGCGCGGAGTACGACGAGTGACCGGGGTCGACCTCCTTGAGGAGGATCGTGCCGGGTGAGAGGAACTTCGCCCAGCAGTCGATGTGATGGATGCCGCCCGATTCGATGTACCCGAGCTTCTCGTAGCGCTCGATGCCGAGGTAGTCGAACATGATCGAGTCGACCTCGGCTGCCGTGAGCGAAGGGTTCTCGTTGAGCACGAGCTCGGTTGACATCGCCGTGCCCCGGCCGTCCGACATGTAGTTCCCGCCGGTGTGCTCGAGGTCCATGCCGTACACCGGGACGCCCCAGTCGGAACCGATGACGCCGGGGATGAGATCGTCGTTCGGGCGCGGACGGTTGTAGATGTGATCGACGATGCCCTGGTCGCCGTTGCCGTCGATGATGAACCAGGGGCCGTAGTCGCGCGTCCAGATGCTGTCGGTCGGGCCGTAGATCCAGTCGACGTTCGCCATGTTCGCGCCGGCTGACTGGAGTTCGCTGGTCGCGGACGACTCCTGCGAGGAGTTGGCGACGATGACCCAGAGCGTGATGTCCTCTGAGATCTCCGCCAGCATGCTGGTCGGTACGCCGAAGCCGTAGCTGTAGCGCACGATGCAGCCGGTCATCGGCTCGAACTCACCGGGGTTCCTGACAGGCGGCGTGGCCGGCGGCGTGCTGCGGTGCGCCGCGCCGATCTCGTCGAGCCTTGTCAGCTCCTCCTGCGTCAGTCCGATCGGAAGGTCCGTCTCCGGGTCGGCCGCTCCGGCGAGTCCCGGAACCAGAGCGATGGAGACCATGAGTCCGAGGCCGAGCAGGCTCCCGAGGCGAAGTGCACGTGTCATCGTCCGGCTCCCTCCATGGAGTCGTGGGGTTCGACTGAGTATCACCACCATTATAACATGGCAAGTTACGGCAGGACAGAGCAAATGAGCGGTCAGGCGGTATTCGGGGTGGGGGTGGATCCCGGCAAGCTGCGGCTGCGCGCAGGGTTCCTGGGGGAGGCGCGGGCCGCCCGTGAGGCGCCGTTGTCGGGAGAGACCTACAGGGCTGCGAGCGTTGACCAGCCGTCGACGAGGAACTTCACACCGAAACCGATGAGGAGCACGCCGGCAACGAGGCTCACGCCCTTGAGGAAGCGTTCACCGAGCACATTGACGCCCCGGTAGGAGGCCGCCGAGAGGAAGTAGTCCCACCCGAAGTCGAGCGACCAGTGGACGACGGCGAAGACGATGAACTGCCAGAGCCCGAACTCCCAGGCCCGGAAGACCAGCGTCGCGCCCACGGTCGCCCACCACACGAGAAAGTACGGGTTCGCGGCGGTCATGAGGATCCCGGCCACGAAGGGGGAGGATTCGCGTCGGACCGTCTCGGTCCGGCCGGCTCTGAGCGAGCGGAGAAGGCCTCCGCCCATCCAGAAGAGAACGGTGGCGCCCGCGACCCCGATGATGCCCGACACGAGCGGTCGCTCGAGAAGAGGCCCGAGCCCCAGCACGATGAGCAGCATGAGCGGGAACTCGACGACGCCGTGCCCGAACGCCACGAGGGCTCCCGCGCGGGGACTTCGCGCCCCGTGCCCTACCACGACGACGGTGACCGCGCCGGGCGCCATGACGCCGGAGAGCGAGATCAGAACGGCCTGGATGAGAAAGGCACCGTAACCCATGGGTGCATCGTAGCATGGGAAGGACCGTGTGGCCACGGCCGTCGGGACCGGGTCTGGTACGCAATCCCCGTCCATTTCTTGAGAACCTGCTCATTCTGTGGTAGAATGAAGTGTGATGGTATGTCGCGTATGAACGGTCGCGGCAGGCGCACCGGCACATCTTGAAGGACCGGCGCGCCCCGGCCGGAGCCGAGATGAGGAGGCCCCTTGATGCGGTTCCCCGCAACGATGCGCACGCTGGCGGTTCTCGTGCTGGCCGCCGTCCTGTCGGCCGCCGTGGCGCCGCAGCAGGCGTCGGCCGTCAGGGTCTGCACGTACAACATCGAGAACTGGCCGAACGACTCCTCGACGAAGCTCCCCCTGCTCCGCACCATCATGGACTCGGTCGACGCCGACCTCATCGTCTGCCAGGAGTTCCAGTCGATCCAGGCGCGCAATCTCTTCTACACGGATGTCCTCGAGGTCATCGCGCCCGGGGAGTACTGGATCATGCCGTTCGTCAACGGCCCCGACACGGACAACGCCTGCTTCTACAAGACGGCCGTCCTCGACTCCATCTCGTCCGACACGATCAACACCGACGTCCGGCTGACCAACGTCTACGGCTTCCGCCTCGACGGGTACAGTTCGTCCGAGGCCGAGCTCACGATCCTCTCGACGCATCTCAAGGCCGGTTCGTCGTCGGGCGACCAGAGCACCCGTCTCGGCCAGACGACCGACATCAGGAACTACCTCAACGACTATCCGTCCGGCAGCAACTTCATGGTCGCGGGCGACTTCAACATCCGCGCGAGCTCGGAGGCCTCCTATCAGATGCTCATCGGCTTCCAGGTCGACAACGACGGACGAAGCAAGGACCCCGTCAGCACCGGCGGCACGTGGCACGACAACTGGACCTACAGGCATCTCTTCACCCAGGCGACGACGACCGACTGGGGCGGCATGGACGACCGCTTCGATTTCATCCTCTGCTCGTACGCGCTTGACGACGGCGAGGGCCTGTCGTACGTGGACGGTACCTACTGGGCCTTCGGCAACGACGCGGCGCGCATCAACCAGGCGATCAACGACCCGCCGAACCAGGCGGTCCCCGAGGAGATGGCCGATGCTCTGGCCGGGGCGAGCGACCACCTCCCGGTCATCCTCGAGCTTCAGGTGCCTGCGAGGATCGACGCTCCGGCGACCCTCGCTTTCGGCGACGTCATCGTCGGCACGGCGGCCGCAGAGACGCTCTCGGTGTCGAACGTCGCCTCGTCGCCGTCCGACGACCTCGAGTACACGTTCTCAGCACCCGTCGGGTTCGCAGCGCCGGGGAGCATCTACCTCGTCGGGGCCGGTCAGACGCTCGACCACGAGATCACGATGGACACGGCGACCGTGGGAGCGCAGTCCGGCGATCTCGAGATCGACTCGAACGACCTCGACACTCCGACATGGACCGTCGGACTCTCGGGCACCGTCGTCGAGCACGCGGAGCCTTCGCTGGCCGAGTTCTCGACGGTTCTGGCCGAGACGCTCGATCTCGGTCTCGTGGAAGTAGATGATCAGGAGACGGACACGCTCGACGTCTTCAACAGAGGCTACTCGGGGCTCCAGGCGCTGCTCAGCGTCTACGACGCGGAGATCGTCGGCGGTGACGGGCGCTTCGCGTTCGTCGGCGGGTTCGTTCCGGCAACGGTGGGCGCGGCGCCCGCGTCGTACGAGATCCAGTTCGACGCCACCGGCGCCATCGAGGAGACGCTCTACACGGCGACGCTCACGTTCTCCACGCGTGACTGCCCCGATGTGTCGGGAGGCACGACGCTCGACGACCTGACCGTCGCGCTTCAGGCGTACGTGCAGAGCGGAACCGGTGTTCCCGACACGCCGACCGTGCTCGCTCTGAAGCCCGCCGTCCCCAATCCGTTCCGGAGCAGAACGGCCGTGCGGCTCCTGCTTCCGGCGCCGGCCGAGGCCCTCGTCGAGATCTACGACGTGAGCGGCCGACGGGTGGCGACGCTGGCGGACGGACCGCTTCCGGCGGGCGTCAACCGGCTCGAGTGGAACGGACGCGACGTGGCGTCAGGCATCTACTTCTGTCGCGCGCAGGTCGGCTCGTGGACCGGCTCGACGAAGATCATCCATCTGAGATAGGCACACGCGGGTTCCTCGACTCACTCCCGGGGCGGGTCCGCGTGACCCGCCCCGCCGCGTTTCCCGGGCGGCACGTCTCCGGTGCGGCGGCGCGGGCGCCCCTGTGCGCGGGGGACGTCGCGGTCCCATGGACCCAGCTCAGCTTGACCGGACGCCCCTCTGTCGCTTACGATCAGGTGACATTCGAGATCACATCCACCGGGTGCCGAAAGGCCGACAGGGAAAACCGGTTCGAGGCCGGTGCTGTCCCGCAACTGTAGTCGGCGACGAACCCCGCGGAGCCCCGCGTTCCAGGGACCCGCGGGAAGTAGGACGACCCGAGAGCCAGAAGACCTGCCGGTGGAAGCTGTTCGCGGTCCGTGGAGAGGCCCCATGCGAACGCCTTCGCTCGCGCTGTGCGCGGGTTGTCTTGCCGTCCTTCTCTGCGCCGGGGTCCTCCCGGCGTCGGAGCCCTCACGTGAGCCGGGCTCGAGGCCCGGCGTCTTCACGCTCGACACGCTTCACGTCGTGGCCGAGAGACCGTCCGCCGAGGACCGTCTCCGGGCGCTGGCCGGGTTCGCCACCGTGCATCGGCTGGAGCGGACGGGAGCGACACCGGTCCGGATCGGCGACGTCATCGAGGAGGGCGCCGGTGTGCGCGTCACGAGGTACGGCTGGCTGGGCAGCGTGAGCACGCCCTCGATCCGGGCGAGCGCGCCCGGACAGGTGGAGGTCTACCTGGACGGCGTGCCGCTCCAGTCGGCGGGATGGGGAACCGGCGGTCTGCCGAACGTGCCGGTCTCCCATCTCGAGCGGGTCGAGGTCTACCGGGGCGTCGCCCCCGCGGGGTTCGGGAGCGCCGGCATCGGCGGGATCGTCAACCTGGTGTCGGCCGCGCCGGCGCAGCCCGTCGTCGGTGCCGAGCTCACCGTCGGCAGCTTCGGGACGCGGTCGGTCGACGTCTCGCGGGCGGGGCGATGGGCGGACGGTCGCTACAGCGTGTCGCTCCATCATCTGACGACGGACGGCGACTACGAGTACCTCGACCGGCACGGGACGCCCGAGAACCCTGAGGACGATGAGACGGTCCCCCGCGCGAACGCGGGGCTCGAGGAGACCGGGATCCTCGGACGTCTCACGTTGCCCGCGTGGCGCGGCGTGCGCCTGACGGTGGCCGACGAGCTCTCCTTCAGCGAGGGAGGCGTCCCCGGGCGCGAGAGCGTCCAGACGGAGAACGTCTCGTTCGAGTCGTTCCGCAACCTCGCTCGGGCGTCGCTCGAGTCGGTGCGGCCGCTCCCGCTGGGATTACGGGTGTCCGGAACAGCGTACAGGCGGGACGGCACGGAGCGCTTCAGAAACCCCGACGACGAGACGGGATTCCCGCGGTCGGGCTCGACCGACGAGAGCGTCACCTACGGCGTGAACGCCCTCGTGGAGCTCCGACCGCCCGTCGGACCCGGGACCTTGCGGCTCTCCGGAGAGTCGCGCTGGGACCGATACACGCCCGAGTCCGAGAACCCATCCGTCGGACGCGGTTTCGAGCGCAGACGCCGCACCGGAACACTCGTCGGAGAGGCGGTTCTGCCGCTTCCGGGCAGCGTTGAGGTCGTGCCCTCCTATCGCTACCAGGAATCGGTCGACAACTTCGCGACCCCCGATCCCGTCGGCGGGCCGCCCGAGCCCCTGGAGGACCCGCACTGGTCGACGCACCACGCCCCGGCCGTCGGAGCGAGGTGGTCGCCGTCGGACGCCCTCCAGGTGAAGGCGCACTACGCGGACTACGCTCGGTTTCCGACGACGCTCGAGCTCTTCGGCTCCGCGGGCAGCGTGGACGGAAATCCCGAGATCGAGCCGGAGCGGGGAACGACGTTCGATGCGGGTCTGCTGGTGAGACCGAGCTCCACGTCGCACGTGGAGCTTGTCTTCTTCCGGTGTCGACGGGAGAACCTGATCGTCTTCCTCGAGAACTCGCAGCGGACGGTCAAGGCGCAGAACATCGAGGCGGCGGAGGTCGAGGGGCTCGAGGCCTCGTTCGCCTTCGGCGGGGCGGATGTCCTCCGGCTGTCCGGCTCGTACACCGTGCAGCGTGCCGTCAACGACGGTCCCTCGCCGGTCTACGGCGGCAATCGACTCCCGCACGCGCCGGACCATGACCTCTTCCTCAGGCTCGGCCGGGACACCGGACCCTACGCCGTAT
>WJMD01000050.1 GCA_014728125.1 Candidatus Effluviviaceae Genus V sp. | reverse complement strand
GAACCGAAAGAGCCCACCCCCGAGAGGGTGGGCTCTTCGCGTTCATGGCGGGGCCGACGAGACTCGAACTCGCGACCTCCGGCGTGACAGGCCGGCGTTCTAACCAAACTGAACTACGACCCCGCTGTCATACCTGAAACCGTAGTATAGCAATCGGGATGCCGCGTGTCAATCTCAGTGTTCGTGACAGCCCCACAAGGTAACAAGAGCCCCGGCCCTCAGGGACCGGGGCTCACGGACTCCTGTTCGGCTCACCGGTAAAGCGCCTTGATGGCGCCCCACGACGTCGACTCGACCGACACCGGAGGACAACCGGCGGGGAAAGCCCCGATATCGGTGCCGCCGGCTCCGGCACCCGCGCAGGGCGATGTGTCCTCGATGCCCAGGTTCGACGGCGGCATGCAGAAGAGCGGGTCCAGGCTCAGGTCCCCGACTCCGGGTGCCACCTCTACGTAGTCGGCGTACTGGTTGTCCCACACATCGTTGTTGTGAAGCTCCGGATGGGGCGGCAGATCCGTGGTCCAGTCGGAGCCGCGGTACACGCCGTAGCTCTCGTTCCAGACGATGATGTTGTTCGAGAGTGTCGCGACGCCCTTCACGACCGTCTCGTTGCCGACGTAGACCTGAACGCCGCAGTCTTCGTTCAGAACGATGGTGTTGTGATCGATGAGAGGGTTCCCGTTGTTGTAGCTCACCATGACGCCCTGCCGGTTCCCGATGATGACGTTGTAGCGAACCACGGCAGAGCACTCCAGACCAAGCCAGACGCCACAGGCCGACCAGCCGGGACCCGTCCCGCCCTGGATCCGGAAACCCTGGACCAGCGTCATGGCGTCGAACGAGCCGCCCATGTGGACCGTGCTGTAGTCGATGGCGGTGCCGTCGATGATGGTGCTGGAGGCACCTGCTCCGATGAGCGCGACGCCGTTCTTCATGATGATGCGCTCGTTGTAGTAGCCCTCGTCGACAAGGACCGTATCGCCGTGGCTCGCCGCGTCCACGGCAGCCTGGATCGTCGAGAAGGGGGCCCGGCCGCTGTCGTCCACGCGGTAGACCGCGCCCCAGGCCGACCCTCCGGCCAGAACAAACACTGCAATTACCGCGATCACATTGATCTTCATTGTCCTCCTCCCTCCTCGTGGGACGGCAGCCCATTCTCCCGACACCGGCCGAACGCCGGTCCTCAGTCAACAGATGCCCCGGGGACATCCGTTGCAGGGTCCTGCCGATCCCGCTCCGTCCGCCTCAACGACCCGCGGCCAGCAGGTAGTAGGCGCCTGAGCAGATCACCTCGCGCAGCCCCCTGAACCACGGGAACGGGAAGCGGACGACGGGAATACCGTATCTCAGCTCGAACGAGGGACGAGATACGAACAGCCGCCGCGCAACGATCTCCGCTCCGGCACCCGGCACCAGTCGCTCGAACGCGCCGATGGTCATCCGGGTACGGGCTATATGCCTCAGGCCCGGATGAGCATGCATGTACGGCGCGTACCGGACCGAGGATTCGCGCAGCTCGACCTGCTGATGGGCGCCGAACGGCGAGTAGTACGGAGGAAAGGTGATGAGGATGTGTCCACTGCCGTCCAGTGCCCCGATGGCATGCTCCATCAGGGTCGGCTTGTCCTCGACGTGCTCGATCACGTCCCGTATAAGGACCAGATCGAATCGCCCGGACAGCGTGTTCGCCAGCTCTGGGTCGAGCACATCGCCCTGAACGAACTCGAGGTTGGGGCGCTGCGGCCAGGGAAACTCATCGATGTCGACGCCGACGCACGAGGCGGCGTCTTCGGCGAAGGCGGCCGTGCAGCCCCCGTCACCACACCCCAGGTCGAGCACCCGCCGACCCTCGTGTGTGACGCCGCTTTCTCGGAGGAAGGGCATGAGGAACCGCTTCGCCAGCGCCCGTTGGTACGCGGAGTAGTACTCGGCCCACGTCCCGAAGTCACCCTTGGCGAGCCTGGCCATGCAAGTCCCCCAATCACCACTGTACCGCGTTCCCATCAACTGTTCAAGAAGATAACAACCTTGGTGCTCACCGTGTCTCCTGCCCGGCGCTTCAGTACTCTCGTGTGACCGTCGTGTTCCGGTAGTAGTGGGCCAGAATGTCGACGTAGCTGAACCCCTGACGGGCACGCTCCAGGGCCCCGTGCTGGCACATGCCGACCCCGTGACCGTAGCCTCTGCCGGACGCCACCAGGCGCGTCACGCGCCCTCCACGCCGGTCGACGTCGAGGTCGAACCAGGCGCTTCGGAGGATCCTGTCCCCTTCCCTGCGGAGCAGCCACCGGCATCTGTCGCCGTAGACGCGCCACGTGCCGGCGTCGGTCTCAACCTCCAGCCACCTCACGCGCCCCGACGGCGTCCGGTCGGTCACGCGCAGATCGCGCACCGACCGCGGCGGCTCGGTGACCGGGGTCGACGCCACCTCGGGCAGGCCCTGATGGACCAGCCGTTCGACGTCCCCGCCGGTCCACTCGACCGTCCACCGGAACCCGCTGCCCTCCCGGCAATAGGCCCGGTCGAGGTCGTCGAGCCCCCCCGGGGTGTCGAGGATCGACGCAAGATAGGGAACCTCCTCCATCTCCCAGACCTCGTGCCGCGCCTCGGTCCTGCCGCCGCAGTTCGCGTGGAAATAGGCGATGACCGGCTCGCCTCCGTAGGTGACGGCCAGTCCGGATGTCTCGAGGACCGCCCGGTCGCTCGTCTCGTGCTCCGCCGCGACCCCTCCGTAGACCTGGTCCGCGACGGTCGCGTGCATGTCGTAGTCGCCGCCGGCACGCTTCCCGCCGGATGCGAGAGCGTACGTCCTGGCGGCGATCGCCTGGGCCTTGACCGCCTCGAGCTCGTCCATCGGCCGGGGGCCGATCTCAAGGGGAACCACGCCCCTGAGGTAGGACTCCAGATCGATGATATTGACGACGGAGAGCCTGCCCGTCAGGTCGAGGAAGATCTCCACCTCGCCGCGGTAGGCCGTGCCGTCCACTGACAGGAAACCGTCGCCCGTCGGTACGACGCGCACGGTGCCGGCGACGATGTCGAAGAGGTCGTCGCCGCTTCGCCCTCTCAGCCCCCTGCCCCCGGCATCGAACCGCCACGCCCGGCCGAGGTTCTCGTACGTGGTCACGGTACCGGCGTAGACGGTCACGCGGTACGGACCGTCGCTCGACACGACGACCGAGCCCGCGCCGCGCACGAGCCCGACGCGCACGAGCGGAGCTGCTGCGACGGCCTCGCTCCATGCCCGGGCGAGCTCGGGGTCGGGCGCGCGACGCTCTACGGGGGGCGCCTTCTCCGTTACATCGCTGTCCCCCGAACCGCCCGGAACGAGGGGTGCGCATCCCCCCACGGCGACGATCAGGACGGGCACGAGGACCGACCAGACTCGGCGCCAAAGAAGAAGGGCGCCTGACCTGACGGCCGGCGCCCCGTGAAGCTCATCGTGCTGAACGCGCTCTGAGCACGCGGGCACGGCTTAGCCCTCCTGCTTCTCCTCGTCCTCTTCGGGAGCCTCCTCGGGCTCCTCCGGGGACTCATCCTCATCGGGAACTTCGTCCGCGGGAACCTCAGCCTTGGCGGGCTTCTTCTCCTCGGTCTCCTCCGGGACGGCCTCAGCGGCCTCCCCGGCCTCCGCGGACTCCGGCGCCTCCTCGGACGCGGCTTCGTCGGCCGGCTCCTCGGCGCCCTCCGGTTCCTCGGTCTTCCCGTGAAGCGACAGCGGTCCTTCCCGCCACGCGTTCTTCTTCTTCCGCTCCCTGAGCTCGACCGGCTCCGTCACAAAGGTGAGCATCGACAGCGTGGCAGCGTCGCCCTTGCGGTCCTCGACCTTGATGATCCTGGTGTAGCCACCGGGACGGTCGGCGTACCGCGGGCCGATCTCCTCGAAGAGTTTGGCCACGACCTTCTTGTCACGCACGACCCGGAGCGCCTGTCTTCGGGCAGCGAGGTCGTCCGGCCCGCGCTTCGCGAGCGTCACGAGCCGTTCCGCGAGCGAACGGACTTCCTTCGCCTTCGCGTCGGTCGTCTCGATCTGCTCGCGCTCGAGAAACGTGGTCACCATGTTGCGGAGCATGGCCTTCCTGTGGCTCCACGTCCTCCCCAGCTTCCTGCCCTTCTTCCTGTGTCGCATCGAACGTCCTGCCTTTCCGCGGTCGATGGGCTCCCGGTTGGTCGCGGCGCTGCTTCGGGGCGCTCCTGCCCCGGAGTATGCCCCCGCGGCGCGGTCGGAGCGCTCTCCCAGGGAAGCGTGCCCCGGGTAGTGTCCCTGTTCCTAGTTCTCGTCCTCTTCGTCGTTCTCGTCGTCGTCGGAGCCCTCGTCGGCCTCCGCTTCGTCATCGTCCCGGCTCTCGGTTTCGTCGAACGCGCCTACGTCCTCACCGGTCTCGTCCGACTCCTCGTCCTCCTCGTCCCTGCGCTTCGGCGCCATGATGACGTCGACGTCCATTCCGAAGTGCAGTCCGAGGTCGGCGAGTATGTCGACCAGTTCCTGGAGCGACTTCCGTCCGAAGTTCCTGTACTTGAGCATCTCGGCTTCGGTCTTCTGCACGAGGTCGCCGAGCGTCCGTATCCCCGCGTCCCTCAGGCAGTTCGACGAACGGACCGAGAGCTCGAGCTCCTCGACGCTGTGCTCCAGGAGCTCCATCAGACGGAGCTGCTCCTCGTCGATCTCCTCCTCGACCTCCTCCTGCGGCTCGACGTCGAACGCCATGAAGAGCAGGAGGTGGTCCTTGAGCATCTTGGCCGAGAACGACACCGCATCCTCGGGTGTGACCGTACCGTCGGTCCACACCTCGAGGGTCAGCTTGTCGTAGTCGGTCCGCTGACCGACACGCGTGTTCTCGACGTCGTAGTGCACGCGCCTGATAGGCGAGAATACCGAGTCGACGGGAACGAACCCGATGGGCTGCTCCTCGAACTCGTGTTCCTCGGCCTGAACGTAGCCCCTCCCCGCGTCGACGATGATCTCGATCTCGAGCGACGATTCGTCGTTCAGCGTCGCTATGTGAAGATCGGGATTCGTGATCTCGACGTTCGGGTTCGGGTCGATCAGCGCGGCCGTGACCTCCCCCGGTCCCTCGACAGCGAGGATCAGCGTCTCGGGGCCGTCGCTCTTCAGCGTGAGGTTGAGCTGCTTGATGTTGAGAATCAGCTCGGTCACGTCCTCCATCACACCGGGTACGACCGAAAACTCGTGAAGCACTCCCCTGAACCGCACGGCGGTCACGGCGGCACCCTGCAGCGACGAGAGCAGTACCCGTCTCAGAGCGTTACCGACCGTGACACCGTATCCCCGTTCGAGCGGTTCGGCGATGAGCTCTCCGTACCGGTCGGTCATGGTCTCGGTGTTCCAGACGATCTCGTCCGGCATCCGTAGATTCTTCCACTTCATTCGCGCTGGCCTCCCCTGAACTGGGCCACCGTGTGATCGAAGAACGACTATCTGGAGTAGAAGTTGACGATCAGCTGGTCGTTCACGGGCGACGGGATCTGGTCCCGCGAGGGAAGTTCGAGGACGCGTCCCATGAACCGCTTCGGGTCAAGCTCCAACCACTCCACCGTGCCGACACCCGACCGCGCATCGAGCGCGGCCCGGATCTCGTCGAGGCTCTGCGACTTCTCGCGCACGCTGACCTCGTCGCCCGGACGAACGAGATAGGAAGGAATGTCGACCTTCTTCCCGTTCACCTGGATGTGACCGTGGGAGACGAACTCCCGGGCGGCCGAGCGCGACCACGCGAAGCCGAGGCGGTAGACGATGTTGTCGAGACGCCGCTCCAGAAGCCGCATGAGGTTCTCGCCCGTCACGCCGCCCTGGCGGTCGGCCTCCTTGTAGTACCGCTTGAACTGCCGTTCCAGCACGCCGTACAGCTCCTTGGCCTTCTGCTTCTCCTTGAGCTGCAGGCCGTACTCTGTCACCTTGCGGCGGCGGCGCTTGCTCTGCTCTCCGGGGCCGTAGGCCCTGCGCTCGAAAGCGCACTTGTCGGTGTAGCAGCGCTGCCCCTTCAGAAAGAGCTTCATGCCGTGGCGGCGGCAGAGCTTGCACCGCGGTCCGTGATACGTTGCCATCTGCTCCAGTACCTCCGTCGTCAGACTCGTCTCTTCTTGGGAGGACGGCAGCCGTTATGCGGGATCGGCGTGACGTCCCTGATCGCCGTGATCTTCAGTCCTGCGGCCTGCAGCGCGCGCACGGCCGCCTCTCTCCCAGGGCCCGGACCCTTCACGCGCACCTCGACCCTTCTGAGCCCCATCGGGATCGCCTGCTCGGCGGCGTTGCTCGCGACGAGCTGCGCCACGAAACCGGTGCTCTTCTTCGACCCACGGAACCCGACGCGGCCCGCACTCGACCACGCGATGGCGTTGCCCTTGCTGTCCGTGAGCGAGACGACGGTGTTGTTGAAGCTCGCCTTGACGTGAGCGATGCCGTCCGGCTCGACCTGCTTCTTCTTGCGCTGAGCCAACTGTTCCTCCTACGTGCAGTGACTACTTCTTGCCGGCCGACTTCCGCTTGCCGGCGACCGTCTTCTTCGGGCCCTTCTGGGTCCGCGCATTCGTTCGGGTCCGCTGTCCCCTGACCGGCAGGTTCCGCCTGTGCCGCCAGCCTCTGTAGCATCCGATGTCCTTCAGGCGCTTGATGCTCAGAGCCAGCTCGGTTCGGAGACTACCCTCGACCCTGTAGTTGTTCTCGATGACCTGACGGATGCGGTTCAGCTCGTCCGCGGTGAGATCCTTGACCCTCGTCGACCCGTCCACACCGGCCTGGTCCAGGATCCTCTCGGACGTCGTGCGTCCGATACCGTAGATATACGTGAGCGCGACGACCGCACGCTTCGCGTCAGGAATGTCAACTCCGACAAGACGCGCCAACTTGAAGACCTCCCTCTTCGGTCCGTTCCTATCCCTGAACCTGGTTGTGTCGTCTGTTCTTGCAGATCACGCGCACCTTGCCGTGCCGTCTGATGAGCTTGCAGTGCTCGCAGATGCGCTTGACTGATGACCGTACCTTCATCGTGCCACCTCCTGAGCGTCCTTCCCCGCGTGTCGGGTCCTTCCCGTCTCCTCACGCGCTCCGGGCGGACGTCGCCCCTTCGCAGTGCGCCCCCGCAGGGACGCCCGCTCGAGGGATCACTTGTACCTGTATGTAATGCGTCCCCGGGACCAGTCGTACGGAGAGACCTCGAGCGTCACGCGGTCACCCGGGAGGATCTTGATGTAGTGCATCCGCATCTTCCCGGAGATGTGAGCGAGGACCTTGTGGCCGTTGTCCAGCTCCACGCGGAACATCGCGTTCGGCAGGGCCTCGACCACGACTCCTTCGACAGTGATCCCCTTCTGCTTCGCCATACTGGGACTCCCTCAGTCCTTCAACTGCTCCCGCTTCGCGGCGCTCAGGGTCAGGATGTCCACGCCGTTGCCCGTCACCACGACGGAGTGCTCGAAGTGCGCCGACAGACTGGCGTCGGCCGTGACCACCGTCCAGCCGTCGGGCAACGTTCTCACGGCGGCGCCGCCCGCGTTGACCATCGGCTCGACCGCGATCACCATCCCGGATCTCAGGACGGGACCGCGTCCGGGAGGCCCGTAGTTCGGCACCTCCGGAGGCTCGTGCATCTCGCGTCCCACGCCGTGTCCCGCGAGCTCCCTGACGACCGAGTACCCGCTCGCCTCAGCGGTCGTCTGGATGACGTTCGAGAGGTCCGAGAGATGTCTCCCGTCGGACGCCGCGGCCAGTCCGTTCATGAGCGCCTGCTGCGTCACGTCCATCAGGCACCTGGCCTCGTCCCGAATCTCGCCCACCGGGAACGTCCTCGCGCCGTCGCCGATGTACCCGGCCTTTCTGACGCCGACGTCCACACCGATGATGTCGCCCTCTTGAAGCTCCCGCTCTCCCGGGATCCCGTGCACGACGACCTCGTTCACCGAAGCGCATATCGAGGCCGGGTAGCCGTGGAACCCCTTGAACTCGGGCGTTCCGCCCTCGTCGCGGATGAACGTCTCGATCTCCCGGTCCAGCGCTCCCGTCGTGACGCCCGGGCTGATCATCCGCTCCGCGAGATCGAGCGCCTCGGCGACGATGCGACCGCTCTCCCGGAGAAGATCGATCTCCTCAGGCTCCCGGATGGCGATCATCGCGCGTCCCCGGAGCCCGAGTCCGCCGTCAGGTCCTCGAGCGCCTCGCTGACCTGCTGCCAGACCGCATCGATGCCGCGCTCGGCGTCGATCCGCGCCACGAGCCCCTGGTCCTTGTAGTGCTCGATCATGGGGCCCGTCAGACGCCGGTACTCCTCGTGTCTCGCCCGGATCGTCTCCGGCTCGTCGTCCGCCCTTCGCTCCAGCGGCCCTCCGCAGACATCACAGAGCTCGTCGTTCTTCGGCGGCTTCGTCTTCAGATTGTAGACCGTCCCGTCCCTGGGGCACGAGAGTCTCGCGCTCAGGCGCTCGACGGCCGCCTCCTCGGAGAGATCGAAGAAGACGACCAGATCGACCGAACGACCGCGCCCGTCGAGAAGCCTGTCGAAGCCCTCGGCCTGCGGCAGCGTCCTCGGAAAGCCGTCGAGGACGACGCCGTCGGCCCACTCCGGGGAATCCAGAAGCTCTCCGACGACCGACAGCATGATCTCGTCCGGAACGAGCTCTCCGGCCTCCATGTACCCGTGGGCCTTCTTCCCGAGCTCCGTCCCGGCCTCGACGGCGCCGCGCAGCAGATCGCCGGTCGAGACATGAGGAACCCCGAACGTGCCGGCCACACGCTTCGCGTGCGTGCCTTTGCCCGCGCCCGGTGCTCCTGCAAGAACGATGATCATCTCGTCTCCCTCGAGGTCCCCGACCGCACGGCCGGGGCCCGGTCTATCGTCTGCGGCCCCTGAGTTTGCCCTTCTTCATGAAGCCGTCGTAATGCCGCATCAGGAGGTGCGACTCGATCTGCGACAGCGTATCGAGACCGACACCGACCACGATGAGGAGTCCCGTGCCGCCGAAGGTGAACGGCGCATTGAACTGCTGCTGCAGGAAGAACGGCAGCACGGCGATGAACGCCAGGAAGAGCGCCCCCGGCAGCGTGATCCTCGTCAGGACGCTGTCGATGTACTCGGCCGTCTTCTTGCCCGGTCGCTTGCCGGGAATGAAGCCGCCGTACTTCTTCATGTTGTCGGCCAGATCGACCGGGTTGAAGATGACCGCCGTGTAGAAGTAGGCGAAGAAGACGATCACCGTCACGTACAGGATCGTGTGCAGCCACGCGCCGGGCCTCAGGAGCGCTGCGATGTCCTGCATGAACGGGTTCCCCTGGAAGAACTCCGCGAGCGTCCCTGGTAACATGATGATCGACTGCGCGAAGATCACCGGGATGACGCCCGCCGTATTGAGCTTCAGGGGAATGTGGGTGCTCTGCCCCCCGTAGACCTTCCGTCCGACGAACCTCTTGGCGTACTGCACGGGTATTCGTCGCTGCGCTGTCGTCATCAGCACGACGGCCGCGACGATGCCGATCATCATGACGACCAGGATGACCAGACCGAACGGGCTCACGGAGCCCATCCGGAGAGCGCGGATCGTGTTAATCCAGTCGTTCGGATACCGCGCGATGATACCCGTGAAGATGATGAGCGAAATGCCGTTCCCGATGCCGCGCTCGGAGATCTGCTCGCCGAGCCACATGATGAAGATGGTGCCCGTCGTCATCGTGAGCATCGTCAGGAGCCTGAATCCCCAGCCCGGCGTCGGAACGATCGGAACACCCTCGTACGCGGGCAGGTGCTCGAGATAGATGCTGATGCCGTACGACTGAACGAGCGCCAGCAGCACGGTCCCGTAGCGCGTGTACTGCGTGATCTTCTTGCGCCCCTCCTCGCCCATCTTCTGCAGTTTCTCGAAGTACGGGATGACCGCCGTCAGGAGCTGCAGGATAATCGAGGCACTGATGTACGGCATGATGCCGAGCGCGAAGATCGTCGCGTTCGCGAAGGCGCCTCCCACGAACATATCGTAGAGACCCAGGAGCGAGCCCTGCTGCTGCGTGAAGTAGCCCGCCAGAGCTGACCCGTTGATCCCCGCGGTCGGCACGTGTCCGCCGACGCGGTAGATGATCAGGATGCCCAGCGTGAACAGCACGCGGCGCTTGAGCTCCGGGATCTTGAAGATGCTCGAGAGGCTCTGGAACATGGAGGCCATGACTCGTGCCTTTCTCTACTTCACGATCTCGACGGTCCCGCCGGCATCCTCGACCTTCTGCTTCGCCGATGCGGAGACCGCATGCACCTTGAGGTTGACCGCTCGGGAGAGCTCACCCGTCCCGAGGAGCTTCACGGGCTTCTTGCCGCTCGTCACGACCCCGCTCGTCCTCAGCACGTCGACGGTGATGTCACCCTCGAGCCCCGATCTCTCGATATCGCGGATGTTGATGACCTCGAACTCGCGGCGATTGGGGTTCTTGAACCCCTTGATCGGAAGACGCCTGGCGAGCGGCATCTGACCGCCCTCGAACCACGGCGGGATCGAACCACCCGAGCGGGACTTCTGCCCCTTGTGGCCCTTCCCGCTCGTCCCGCCGCGCCCCGAGCCCTGGCCGCGTCCGATGCGACGCCTGTTCTTCCGCGCGCCGCTGGCGTGCTTCAAGTCGTTGAGCTTCATTTCATCTCTTCCTTGCGTGTGTCGGGGGATGTCCCCGTCCTACCCGTCGATCTCCTCGACCTCGACCAGGTGGCTGACCTTCGCGATCATCCCTCTGATCTGCGGCGTATCGTCGACCTCGACGACCTGGTGGAGCTTCCTGAGACCGAGCGCCCGTATCGTCTTCTTCTGGCGCCCATCCCTGCGGATGGCGCTGCCCGTCTGCTTGATCCTGAGCCTACTCGCCATTCTCGCCCTCCGCGTTCATGCCGAAGAGCTCGCTGACCTTCACACCGCGTGCGGCGGCGACCTCGGCGGCCGACTGCATCTCCTTCAGGGCCTCGAGCGTCGCCTTGACCACGTTGTGAGGGTTGTTGGAACCCAGCGACTTGGCCAGGACGTCCTTGACGCCGGCACACTCCATGACGTCTCGCACCCCGCCACCCGCGACGATACCCGTTCCCGGACTCGCGGGACGGACCAGCACCCGTCCGGCGCCGAAGCGCCCCGTGACGGCGTAGGGAAGCGTCGCCCCGACCAGCGGGACGTCGATCATCTCCTTCTTCGCCGCCTCGGTGCCCTTCTGGATGGCGGATGCCACGTCGTTGGCCTTGCCGAGCCCGATGCCGACCTTCCCGTTCCGGTTGCCGACGGCGACGAGCGCGTTGAAGCCGAAGCGGCGGCCGCCCTTGACGACCTTCGCGACGCGGTTGATGTGGATCACCCGCTCCTCGAACTCAGGCGTCCCCTCGTCTCTTCTGTTTCTGTACCTCGGTGCTCTGCTTCCCATCGAGCTACAACTCCCTTTCGCGGTGCGGTGGTCCTAGAACTCCAGACCGCCTTCGCGCGCTGCGTCGGCCAGCGCTCTGACCCGGCCGTGATAGAGGTAGCCTCCCCTATCGAAACAGACCTTCTTGATGCCCTTTTCGAGCGCGAGACGAGCCAGGACCTTGCCGACAGCCTTGCTGGCATCGGTCTTCGTGTGTCCCCCGTTCCCCTTCAGCTCCTTCGCGACATCGTCACTGAGGGTGGAAGTCGACACCAGCGTGATGCCCTTCGTGTCGTCGATGAGCTGAGCGTACGTGTGCTTCAGACTCCTGAAGACGCTCAGCCTCGGACGTGAAGCGTTCCCGGAGATCTTCTTCCGGACCGACTTCCGTCGTCTCTGTCTGCCTTCTCGTCGTGCGTTGGTCCTACCGATCATGGTTTCTCACCAGCCTCTGTTCGAAAGCTTGCCGTAGCCGGTTCTAAGCGCCTGACGAGACCGCCAGCTTGCCTGCCTTGCGGCGCACATACTCGTCGTGGTACCTGATGCCCTTGCCCTTGTAGGGCTCCGGCGGCCGGAAGGCGCGGATGTCCGCCGCCGTCTGCCCGACCAGCTGCTTGTCGATGCCCTTCACAACGATCCGTGTCGGTTCCGGAACCTCGATCTCGATGCCCTTGGGAGGCTCGAAGACAACCGGGTGCGAGAACCCGAGCTTGAGCGAGAGCGACTTGCCCTTGAGCTCAGCCGTGTAGCCCACACCGATGATGTCGAGGTTCTTGGAGAACCCCTCGGTCACTCCCTTGACCATGTTCGCGATGAGGGCGCGCATCGTCCCGTAGAGAGCGTGCGCCTCGTTCGACTCCTCGATCTGCGACACGGTCACCGTGCTCCCGTCGAGCGTCGGCTCGGTCCCCCTGAGCACGGGGGCCTCGAGCTCGCCCTTCGGGCCCTTGACCTTGACGACGCCGCCACTGATCGTGACGTTGACCCCCGAGGGGATCTCTATCGGCGCCTTGCCTACTCTCGACATTGTCCAGCTCCTTGACTTATTGGCGGTCCGTGTCCTTCGGACCTCGAGCGGGTCGGGCGCTACCAGACGTGGCAGACGACCTCGCCGCCGACGTGCTCGCGACGGGACTCCTTGCTCGTCAGCACGCCCCTGGGAGTGGAGATGATCGCCGTCCCGTAGTTTGCACGCACCCGCGGGATCTCGTTGGCGCTCACGTACCGTCTGAGCCCCGGCCGCGAGATCCGCTTGATGCCCTGGATGACGCTCGCTCCACTGTTCGTATACTTGAGCTTGATCCGGAGGATCCCCTGCTTCCCATCCTCTTCGACCTTGAGTCCCCGGATGAGGTTCTCCCTCTCGAGCGCTTCGGCGATCGCGACCTTGAACTTCGAGGCCGGGATCTCAACGCTCCGATGCCCTGCCTGGCATGCGTTCCTGATCCTGGTCAGCATGTCGGCGACGGGATCTGTCATCATACGCCGTTTCTCCCTGTCGAGTTCATAAGCGGTGTGGTCGTCGAAGGTCCGGACTCCCCGGACCCCGCCGAGCCAGCTACCAGCTCGCCTTGACTACGCCAGGGATCTCGCCCCTGAGGGCAAGCTCCCGGAAGCAGATTCGGCAGAGCCCGAAGTCGCGAAGATAGCCGCGCGCCCGGCCGCACCGGAAGCATCGGTTGTACTGCCGGACCTGGTACTTCGGCTTACGCTTCTGCTTCTCTACAAGCGCCTTCTTGGCCAATCGTCCTCTCCTTCGTTTCCTCTAACCCTGCCTTCTGAAAGGCATGTTCATGAGCTTCAGAAGCTCGAACGCCTCCTCGTCGGTCTCGGCCGACGTGACGATCGTGATGTCCATGCCGACGATCGACCCGACGTCGTCGTAGTCGATCTCCGGAAAGATGACCTGCTCGTCGAGACCGAACGTGTAGTTGCCGCGCCCGTCGAACGAGTCGGTCGGCAGTCCGCGGAAGTCGCGGATCCGCGGCGCCGCGATCGAGACGAGCCGGTCGAAGAACTCGTACATCCGGTCGCCCCGGAGCGTCACCTTGCAGCCGACCGGCTGTCCCTCTCTGAGCTTGAAGTTGGCGATCGACTTCTTCGACCGGGTCATCTTCGGCTTCTGGCCGGTGATCGTGGCCAGCTCGTTCATCGCGGTCTCGAGGATCTTGATGTCGTCCTTGGCCTCGGACAGACCGATGTTGACGACGATCTTCTTTATCCTCGGCACCATCATCGGGTTCGGATACTCGAACCGCTTCATGAGCGCCGGGATGACGTCGTCCGCGTATCTCGTCTTCATTCGTGCGATGTACTCAGGCATCCTGCTGCTCCGCTTCGTGGGGCTCCTCGGGAGTCCCCTGGCTGGACTGACGACCCTGGACGCTCACGCTACCTGCGCTCGATCATCTCCCCGCACTGCGCGCAGAGACGGGACTTCGTCTTGTCCGCCAGGATCTTCGTCCGAACTCTCACACCTTCGTTGCACTTCGAGCACACGAGCTTGACGTTGGAGACGTGGATCGGTGCCTCCTTCTCGATGATCCCGCCCTGCTCACCCTGGCGGCGGGGTCTCGTGTGCCGCTGGATGAAGTTCACGCCCTCGACGACAACACGGCTCGACTGCGGCAGGACCTTCAGGACCTTGCCGCGCTTCCCGCGGTCGTTCCCTGCGATCACCTCAACGATGTCGTTTCTCGCGATATGCATAGTCCTCACTCATTCCCGAACGATCGTACCGGTGCCCCGCCTAGAGAACCTCCGGAGCGAGAGCGACGATCTTCATGAACTTCTTCTCTCTGAGCTCGCGCGCCACCGGACCGAAGATGCGCGTGCCCAGGGGCTCGCCCTGCGGATTCACGAGCACGGCCGCGTTGTCGTCGAAGCGGATGTAGGTCCCGTCGCGGCGCTTGATCTCCTTCTTCGTACGCACGATAACGGCCTTCACGACCTGCTTCTTCTTGACGTTGCCGCCCGGTATCGCTGAGCGAACGCTGGCGATGACGACATCGCCGACGCGCGCGTAGCGCCGCTTCGACCCGCCCAGGACCTTGAAGCAGCGTACCTCCTTGGCACCGGAGTTGTCCGCCACTCTGAGCTTTGTGTACTCCTGAATCATAGTGTCAGCCTCTTCGCTTCTCGCCCGCTACTGGGCTCTTCTGATGATCTCGATGAGTCGCCAGCGCTTGTCCTTGCTGAGCGGACGGGTCTCGGCGATACGCACCGTGTCGCCGACCTGGCACTGGTTCGTCTCGTCGTGGACCTTGAACCTCGACGTCCTCTTGACGTAGCGCCCGTAGAGCGGGTGCTTGACGAGACGGGTCACGGCTACGACGGCCGTCTTGTCCATCTTGTCGCTCACGACGTGTCCCACTCGGACCTTGCGACGGCCACGCTTCTCGGTCTGGGTCATACGTTCCTGCTCCGATTTCTTTTCCGGTCCG
The DNA here is from genome assembly GCA_014728125.1 of Candidatus Effluviviaceae Genus V sp. Classification (NCBI taxonomy): domain Bacteria; phylum Candidatus Effluviviacota; family Candidatus Effluviviaceae; species Candidatus Effluviviaceae Genus V sp. Next base: position 5,227 of record WJMD01000050.1, on the reverse strand, counting down.
TGTCTCGTTCCGGATTACTCGCCCTGTGCGCCGGCCATCGACCCCTCGTTGAGGATCGTCTGAAGCCGCGCGATGTCCTTCTTCACCTCGCGGATCCTGAGAGGATTCCCGAGCTGACCCGTCTTGTGCTGGAATCTCAGGTTGAAGAGCTCTTCCCGAGCCTCCCTGAGACGCTGGTCCAGTTCCTCGCGGGTCAATGTTCTGAGCTCAGAGGCCTTCACGTTGAACGTCCTTTCGAACCTACACCTCGCGAATCGTGAACTTCGTCTTCACCGGGAGCTTGTGGCTCGCAAGCCTGAGACAGTCCCGAGCGACCTCCTCGGTCACACCCTCGATCTCAAGGAGGATCCTGCCGGGCTTCACGACGGCGACCCAGTGATCGAGCGCCCCCTTGCCCTTCCCCATCCTCGTCTCGGCAGGCTTCTTCGTGATCGGCTTGTCGGGGAAGATCCTGAACCACACCTTGCCCCGGCGCTGCATCTTGCGCGTGACTGCGATACGTGCAGCCTCGATCTGACGCGCCGTGATCCAGCCGGGTTCCAGGGCGCGGAGCCCGTACTCGCCGAAGTCCAGCTTCCGGGCGCCCTTGGTCTTGCCCTTCATGCGCCCCTTCTGCATCTTGCGGTGCTTCGTCCGCTTCGGTTCCAGCATGATTACCGATCCTTGATCTCGCGTTTGCTCCTGTCACCGCGCCCACTCGGGCGCTTGCGATCACGTCCGCCGCCACCGCGGCCGCCGCGGCCGCCGCGCCTGTCATCGCGCTTCCCGCGGGCACCCTTGCGGCGATCGCGCCGGTCCCGGCGGTCACGCCCGCCGTCGTCCCCGCCGCCCGGACGTCCTCTGCTGTCGCTGCCCGTGGAGCTGCCGATGCCGTGGCCGCCGAGCTTCTCGCCCTTGAAGATCCACACCTTCACGCCGACCGTGCCGTGCGTTGTGCGGGCCGTCGAATTGGCGAAGTCGATCTCGGCGCGGAGGGTGTGCAGCGGGACGCGCCCCTCATGCTGCTCCTGCACGCGCCGCATCTCGGAGCCGCCAAGTCGTCCCCCGCACCTGATGCGGACACCCTGCGCCCCCATGCGCATCGCGGACTCGACGGCCTTCCTCATGGCACGCCGGTATCCGACACGCTGCTCGAGCTGCCGTGCGATGTGGTCAGCAACAAGCTGGGCGTCGAGCTCGACACGCTTGACCTCCTCGATGTTGATGCGGATGTCGCGGCCCGTCAGGTGCTCAAGCTCCTTGTTGAGCCGCTCGACCTCGATGCCCTTCCGCCCGATCACGATACCCGGCCGCGCCGTGTGCACGTTGACCACGACCTGGTCGGCCTTGCGCTCGATGATCACGTCGGAGATCCCTGCCCGCGACAGCTTCGTCTCGATATACTTGCGGATCTTCAGGTCCTCACGCAGGAACTCGGGGTAGCTCTTTCTGGCGAACCACTTCGACTTCCAGGTCCTGTTGATACCGAGCCTCAGGCCGACGGGATGCGTCTTCTGCCCCAAATCCAGCCTCCTCGTCCTACGACGTGCTCTCGCCGCGGTCGCCAACGACGACCGTGATGTGACTCGTTCTCTTTCTCACCATGGTTGCCCGCCCCATCGCTCGGGGCATGTAGCGCTTCATCGTCGGCCCCTCATCGACGTACGCCTCCTTGACGACGAGGTCCGATGTGTCGAGATGCGAACCCTCTTCCGACTGGAACAGGTTCGACACCGCCGAACGCAGGGTCTTCTCGACCGGCGCGCTCGCGGCCCTCTTCATGTAGTGCAGCGTCTGGAGGGACTCGTCGACGTTCTGTCCCCGGATGAGGTCGATGACCTGCCGCACTTTCCGGGGCGCCATGCGGACGAATCGTTTTCTCGCTCGTGCTTCCATCTCTCGGTCTCCGATGTACATGACCCCTCGCGATGTCGCCCTCGGGGTCGAGTGTCGGCCGGCCGCGCGGAACGCTCCCGCGTCCCGCCGTCCTCAGTGCCTACTTCCTGATCGTCGTCGCCTCGCGGCTCCTGTGCGCGCGGAACGTCCGCGTGTACGCGAACTCGCCGAGCTTGTGACCGACCATGTTCTCCGTGATGTACACGGGGATGAACTTGTGGCCGTTGTGCACGGCGATCGTGTGGCCCACGAACTCCGGTGGTATGACGGAACTCCTGGCCCACGTCTGGATCACGCGCTTCTCACCGACGCGGTCCATCGCGCGGACCTTCTTCAGGAGCTTCTCGTCGATGTAGGGGCCCTTCTTGCTGGAACGGGTCATTTCCCTGAGACCTTTCCTTCTGCTCGTTCGTACGTGAGCGCTCGAACGTGCCTGACGGCGCTACCGCTTCTTCTTCCGTCTTCTCGTGACGATGAGTCTGTCGGACGACTTCTTCCGTCGCGTCTTCCCGCCCTTCGCGGGCTTGCCCCACGGCGAGCAGGGATGCCGTCCACCGGAGGACTTCGCCTCGCCTCCGCCCATCGGGTGGTCGACGGGGTTCATGGCGACGCCGCGGGTCTTCGGCCGCCTGCCCAGCCAGCGCTGCCGACCGGCCTTACCGAGCGAGATGCTCTCGTGCTCGATGTTCCCGACCTGCCCGAGCGTGGCGTAGCACTCGGCGTCGACCAGCCTGACCTCGCCGGATGGCAGTCGGACGTGCGCGTGCTTGCCCTCGCGCGCCATGAGCTGGGCGGCGCCTCCGGCACCGCGGGCCAGACGGCCGCCCGCCCCCCTTCTGAGCTCGACATTGTGGATCGTCATGCCCAGCGGGATGCGCTTCAGAGGCAGCGCGTTGCCGATGCCGATGCCTGCGTTCTCTCCCGACATGACGGTGTCGCCGACCGACAGCTTGTCCGGTGCGAGAATGTAGCGCTTCTCACCGTCCTGGTAGTGAAGGAGCGCGATCCGCGCGGACCGGTTGGGGTCGTACTCTATGGCGGCGACCCTGGCCGGCACATCATGCTTGTCCCGGCGGAAGTCGATGACACGGTACATCCGCTTGTGTCCGCCGCCACGGCGCCGAACAGTCATGCGTCCCTGGTTGTTCCGCCCGCCCTTCTTCTTGATGGGCTGGAGAAGGGACTTCTCCGGCTTCGTCTTCGTGATCTCCTTGAACGAGGAGACCGTCTTGTATCGAAGCGACGGTGTTGTCGGCCTGAACTTCTTCACAGCCATTTGGGTTCGCTCCCGACTTGCCTTGCTGAAAGCACTAGACGTGCTCGAAGAACTCGATCGTGTCGCCTTCCTTCAGCGTAACGATCGCCTTCTTCCAGCCCGGTCTTCTTCCCTCGAAACGGCCGAGGCGCTTCAGCTTGTGCGGCACGGAGATCGTGTGCACATCGGTGACCTTGACGCTGAAAAGCGACTCGATGGCCTTGCGGATCTCTATCTTGTTCGCGTCACTCGAGACCTTGAACGCTACGACGTTCGCCTTCTCTCCCGCGCGCGCGATCTTCTCGGTGACGACCGGTTCCAGGATGATCTTCCTCGGGTCGCGGCTCATTCTCCGAACACCTCCTCGACAACTCCGAGGGCGCCCTCGGTCATGATGACCACGTCCGCCCGCAGGAGGTAGTAGGTCGTAATGTCTCTGGCGCGCAGCACCTCGAGGTTCGGTATGTTCCTCGAAGACAGGAGGAGCTTCTCGTCCGCCTCCTTGACGACGAGGAGAGCGAATCCGTCCCCGACGCCCAGGGCGCCGAGCATCGTCGCCACGTCCTTCGTGCTGACACGCTCGAGCTCGAAGTCCTCGACCATGCGCACGGCGTCATCCGCTGCCTTCGCCGACAGCGCCGACTTGAGCGCGAGCCGCCTGATCTTCTTCGGCAGCCTCATACCGTGGTCTCTCGGCTTCGGGCCGAACGTGATGCCGCCGCCCCTCCACTGCGAGATCCTCGACGAGCCGACTCGGGCCCGGCCGGTGCCTTTCTGGCGCCACGGCTTGCGTCCGCCGCCCGAGACGTCGCTTCTGCCCTTCGTCTTGACGGTCCCACGCCGCTGATTGGCGAGGTACGTCCTGACGGCCTCGTACATCACGTGCTCGTTCGGCTCGATGCCGAACAGGCGCTCGGGCAGCGCGACCTCTCCGCGCTTCTCGCCGCCCCTGGTGTGCACAGGTACAGTGTTAGCCATCTTGCTTGCCTCACTTCAGTGGTTCGTCGCGACGTCGCCGCTTCTAGGCGACGGCCCCGTGCTTCCTGACGATGACGTACTGGTTGCTCGGACCCGGAACGGAACCCTTGACGAGCAGGAGGTTCTTCTCGGCGTCAACCTCGACGATCGAGATGCTCCTGATCGTCACGCGGTCGCATCCCATCCGCCCGGGGAGCTTCCTCCCCTTCCAGACCTTCGCGGGGGACGCGCTCTGCCCGATCGAGCCCGGCGCGCGGCGGTTCTTGTTGCCGTGCGTCCTGCGGCCGACCGACTTCCCGTGCCTTCGAACGCTGCCCTGGAAGCCGCGTCCCTTCGAGGTCCCGACGACGTCCACCAGCTCACCCGGCTCGAAGATGTCGACTCGGACCTCCTGCCCCAGCGAGTACTGCCCGGGGTCGTTCACCCTGAACTCCGAGAGCTTCCGAAGGGGAACGACGCCCGCCTTCTCGAAGTGCCCGGCGCGGGGCTTTCTCACGGACTTCGGACGGGCGCGGTCGAACCCGAGCTGAACCGCCTCGTACCCGTCGATGTCCTTCGTCTTGACCTGGGTGACGACGCACGGTCCGGCCTCGATCACCGTCACCGGGACGGCCGTACCGTCCTCGTCGAAGATGCGCGTCATCCCCAGCTTCTTTCCGATGATTCCCGTCATTCCCTTGTCACTCCCGTGAAACCGGCGGTCCGCCGCTGCCGCGCGACGATCGACCTCCGGTGTCCGACACCTGCCAAACGCCCCCGGGCGGACGCCCGGACGCTGCTACTCGACCTTGATCGAGATGTCGACACCACCAGGCAGATCGAGATCCATCAGCGAATCGAGCGTCTTCTGCGTCGAGTTCGTGATGTCGATCAGCCGCTTGTGCGTGCGGATCTCGAACTGCTCCCGCGACTTCTTGTCGATGTGCGGCGACCGAAGGACCGTGTAGATCCTGCGCTTCGTGGGAAGCGGTATCGGACCCGAGATCGTGCCGCCGGTCTCCCTGACCACCCGGACGATCTCCGCCGCCGACTGGTCGAGCGTCGCGTGCTCGTAGGCCATCAGACGAATGCGGATTCGCTGGCCTGCCACGTGTGCCCCTCCTTGCTACTCCAGAATCT